>JAWVCV010000336.1:0-5034 GCA_033858115.1 Gaiellaceae bacterium | reverse complement strand
CGGTTGCGAGCCGCGACGGCGATCGTCTCGTGCTCGAGAACGGAGGCGTCCGGGCGAGCGTGCTCGCGCCGGGCAACGACCGTGCGGTGGGCGAGAAGGCCGTCGTCGCCGTGCGGGCGGCTGCCGTCGAGCTCGGCGCCGGCGGCACGGCGGGCGGTGTCAACTCCGCGGACTGCGAGATCGTCTTCGTCGAGTTCCTCGGCGACCTGATCAAGCTCCACCTGACCGCCGAGGGCGATCGCATGCTCGCGAAGCTGCCGGGCGAGGAGTACGGCGCTCTCCGCGGCCGCGAGGGCGACCGCGTCACGATCACCTGGAAGGAGGAGGATGTCCAGCTCCTCCGGTGACGGCCGCCCGAAGCTCGACATCGGGGGGATCGAGCAGGCCGAGGAGATCCTCGAACAGCGGCCGCCGAAGGCCGAGGCGGCGCAGGGGGAGGCGGCGAGAAAGCAGTCGGGCAGACGCGGGTTGACCGCGCTCTGGGCCGCGCCCGGCTTCCTCTGGCTCGGCTTCTATCTGATCGCGCCGCTCGTCTTCATCGTCCTGGTGAGCTTCTGGACGTACCAGGTCGGCGCGTCATCGGGCTTCGTCAGCAACTGGACGCTCGAGAACTACAGCGAGCTGTTCCACGACAGCGTCTACTGGGACAACATGCTGTCGAGCTTCTACCGCTCGCTGATCGCGGTCGTCGCGTGCCTGCTGTTCGGCTTCCCGGTCGCGTACTTCCTGGCGCTGAAGGTGAACAGCCTGCGCAACCAGATCGCGCTCTTCATCCTCGCGCTCGCGCCTTTCTGGACGAGCTACCTGACGCGCTCCGTCGCGTGGACGTACCCGCTGATGGGGCGGGAGGGCGGGCTCAACCAGGTGCTCGGCAAGCTCGGTGTCCCGGGCGCGCCCTTCGAGCAGCTCGGCTTCTCCGGGCTCTCGGTGACGCTCGCCATGATCCAGCTCTACATCCTGTTCATGGTCACGCCGCTCTTCTTCACGCTCTCCCAGGTCGACCGCACGGCCCTCGAGGCGGCGCGTGATCTGGGCGGCAACTGGTTGCGGACGTTCCGCGAGGTGATCATGCCCCAGGCGATGCCCGGCGTCGTCATCGGCTCGATCTTCATCTTCGTCCTGACGATGGGCGAGTACGGGACCGTGCGTGTGATCGGGGGCAACGTGATCTCGTCGGTCGGCACGATCGTCCAGTCGAAGGTCGAGATCGCGGTCCAGTATCCGCAGGGGGCTGCTTCGGCCGTGCTCCTCGTCGTCGCCCTCGTCGTCGGCGTGTTCGTGATCACGCGCTTCTCGAACCTGCGAGAGGACCTCTGAGGTGAACCGTCGCGACTGGTCGAAGTGGGGCCTCGGCGCGTACTTCGTGGTCTTCCTCGCGTTCCTCTACGCGCCGATGATCCTGATGGGCGTCCTCTCCTTCCAGGGCCCCTTCGGCTCCATCACCTGGCCCTTCCAGGGCCCGGTCAGCCTGGAGTGGTGGAAATCGCTCTTCGACGCGAACGTCCCCGGCTCGCACGCGGACGAGATCCGTGCCTCCGGCGAGGTCTCGCTCTGGATGAGCCTGGCGGCCGGTGCGATCGTCAGCGTGGTCGCGTTCACGCTCTCGATGGCGTTCCGGCGCAAGTTCCGCGGCGAAGGGGCCTTCTTCTACCTGGTCATGCTCGCGCTGATGACCCCGGGCTTCCTGCTCGCGCTCGGGACCCAGCTCTTCTGGTCGTGGCTCGGAGAGGCGCCCTCGCTCTGGAAGACCGCGCTCGGCGCGAACGTGATCTGGGGCATCCCGTTCGGCTTCCTCGTCATGCTGGCTGTCTGGAATCGCTACGACGAGGGGATCGAGGAGGCGGCGCGCGATCTGGGCGCCGACCAGAAACGGACCTTCCGCGAGGTGACGCTCCCGCTCGTGTGGACGGGCATCTTCGGCTGCTTCCTCTTCGGCTTCACGCTTGCGTGGAACGACTACGACCGCTCGATCCTGCTCGTGAGCGGCTCCGAGATCCAGACGCTGCCGCTGACGATCGGGGGCCTGACCTTCACCGGCGCGATCCGGCCGGATCTCTACGCGCTCGGCACTGCGACGACGCTCGTCTCGCTGGGCGCGATCGTCCTGCTCCTCGTCGTCGCCTCGGTGCGCCTGCGCTTTGTCGGTCGACGCCCCGCCCCCGCGATCGAGGAGGAGCTCGGTGTCGCGGAAGGCCTGGATATGGGCGCGGCGCGCGGCGCCGCCGACTCGAAGTAGGCCGACGGACCGCCGATGGTCGTCGTCGTCTCGACCGGCGGCACGATTGCGATGCGCCCCGAGCCCGGAACGGGCAAGCTCGTGCCCGCGACGACGGCCGAGGAGCTGCTCGAGACCCTCGCCTGGCCCGACGCGCCACCGCTGACGCTCGACGACTTCGTCAGCGTCCCGAGCTTCGACATGCACGGCGCGCTCGCTCTCTCGTTGGGCCGGCGTGTGCTCGAGCACGGCGCGCCGACGGTCGTCACCCACGGAACGGACACGATGGAGGAGAGCGTCTACCTGGTCGACCGCCTGCTTGCCGAGGACGCTGCTCCCGTTGCGTTCACCGGCGCCCAGCGCGCGGCCGACGC
This sequence comes from Gaiellaceae bacterium, assembly GCA_033858115.1. GTDB lineage: Bacteria > Actinomycetota > Thermoleophilia > Gaiellales > Gaiellaceae > Gaiellasilicea. Next base: position 2,445 of record JAWVCV010000336.1, on the reverse strand, counting down.
GCCCGACCGCGACGGCCCGCGGAACCTGCGCGACGCCATTCGCGTGGCGGCCGCACCCGAAGCGCGTGGCCGCGGTGCGCTGGTCGTCTTCGGCGGCGAGATCCACGCAGCCCGTGAGGTGCGGAAGGTGCACACGAGCGCCCTCCGCGCGTTCGCGTCGCCCGGCTGGGGCCCGATCGGGAAGGTGGACGAGGAGCGCGTCGTGTTCGCGCGGCGGCCCGAGCGGCGCCCGCCGCTGCCTGCGCCCGACGAGCTCGTTCCGGTCGATCTGATCCGCCTCTACGCCGGCAGCGACGCACGCTTTCTGCGGGCTTCCGTCGCTGCGGGCGCGCGCGGGATCGTCCTCGAGTGCACGGGCCGCGGCAACGCGAACGAGCAGGTCGTCGACGGCGTGCGCGAGGCGGTCGCCGCGGGGGTCGCGGTCATCGTCTGCTCGCGCTGCGCCGAGGGTCGCGTCGAGCCCGTCTACGGGCGCGGCGGCGGCCGCGACCTCGCTGATGCCGGCGCGGTGTTCGCAGGCGACCTCGCGGGGCCGAAGGCGCGCGTTCTGCTCCAGCTCGCCGGCGGCGACGCCGGGGTGCTCGCGGCCGAGGGTTAGGATTGCTGCGGGGCGTTGCCGCCCCGCTGCGCGCCTACTTCCGGGCCTTGTGCGTCGTGAGCGGCCGCTCCGACGCGTTCCGCGGGTACCGCTTGGCGAAGTCGTCCGCGATCGCGTCCATCGTCGTCCAGCGGACACCGTCGTGCTGGGAGATGTGGTCGATCAGCCGCTCGAGCATCAAGAGCACGTGCGGTCGTCCGGCGACGTCGGGGTGGACGGTCATCGTGAAGATGGCGTAGTCCTCCTCGCGGTAGACGTAGTCGAACTGGTCGCGCCAGATCTCCTCGAGATGCCGCGGGTTCACGAAGCCGTGGCTGTTCGGCGCCGCCTTGATGAACATCATCGGCGGCAGGTCGTCGAGGTTCCAGCTCGCCGGCACCTCGATCAGATCGGTCTCCTCGCCGCGGACGAGTGGCTTCATCCACTCGTCGGGCTGCTTCGAGTAGTCGATCTTCGTCCAGGAGTCGCCGACCCGGACGTAGTACGGGTGGAAGTCCCGGTGCATGAGGCTGTGGTCGTACTTGATCCCGTGCTTGAGCAGGAGCTCGTTCGTCACGTTCGAGAACTCCCACCACGGTGCGACGTAGCCGGTCGGGCGGCGCCCGGACACCTCCTCGATCAGTCCGATGCATTTGACGAGGACGGCTTCCTCCTGCTCGGGCGTCATCGAGATCGGGTTCTCGTGCGAGTACCCGTGCATCCCCACCTCGTGGCCGGCCTCGACGACGAGCGCCGTCTCCTCGGGGAACGTCTCGATTGAGTGGCCGGGGATGAACCAGGTCGTCGTCATGTCGTAGGAGTCGAACAGCTTCAGCAAGCGGCGGGTCCCGACCTCGCCCGCGAAGACTCCGCGCGAGATGTCGTCGGGAGAATCCTCGCCGCCGTACGAGCCGAGCCAACCCGCGACCGCGTCGACGTCGACGCCGATCGAGCAGAAGATCTCCTTTGCCATCGGTTCTCCTTCGTCGTTTGCAAGGCGAACCTATTACGCGTAGAACCCGAGGGCAATGTGCACATTGTGCAATGTCCTCCTCAACGAGCACTGGGCCGAGCAGGAAGGTGGCCGGCGCGAGCGGGTCTTTCGCGTGCGACTTCTGAACCGCGTGCTCGGGTTCTACGGCCTCCGGCTCGATGACTGGAGCGGCCGGATCTGGATCCTGCGCGACTCGAAGGGCCGCTCGGCCGTGATCGCCGACCTCGGGTCGCTGTGGGTCGAGGCCGAAAGGCTCGCGGGCCGGACGCTCGACCCCCTCGACCCCGACCTGGTGGCGGCGCTGTGAAGATCCCGGTCGCGCTCGTGACCGGCTTCCTCGGCAGCGGCAAGACCACGCTGCTCTCGCGCCTCCTGGCGCACCCGGACATGGGCGAGACCGCGGTGATCGTGAACGAGCTCGGCGAGGTCGGGATCGACCACCACCTGCTGCGGCGCGTCGACGAGCGCACGGTGCTGCTGCCGAGCGGCTGTCTCTGCTGCGCGCTGCGCGGCGACCTCGCTGACGAGCTGCGCGACCTGATCGCCCGCCGCGATGCCGGTGAGATCCCGCCGTTCCGCCGCGTCGTCGTCGAGACGACGGGGCTGGCCAACCCGACGCCGATCGTCTACACGCTCCTCTCGGAGCCGCTCGTGAAGCACCATTACTCGCTCGAGGGCGTCGTCACCACCGTCGACGCGCAGCACGGCCTGCGCCACGACGAGTCGGTGCTCCAGGCGGCGGCCGCGGACACGCTCGTGATCACGAAGACGGACCTCGCCGACCCGGCGCCGGTCGCCGCGCAGCTGCGACGGCTGAATCCGCTGGCGCCGATCGTCGAGACGATGTTCGGCGACGTCGCTCCCGCCGATCTCT
>JAWVCV010000335.1:0-6922 GCA_033858115.1 Gaiellaceae bacterium | reverse complement strand
GGCCCGAGCCCGTTGTTGACCGCAAAGTTGGCGAGGTCGAAGAAGACGTCGCCCATGCCCGCGTACTCCCAGTCGACGATTCGGATGCGGGTGCCGTCGTCGATGAAGTTGGCCGTGAGGAGATCGTTGTGACAGGGCCGCTCTGGGACGGGGCCGCGTGCCCGCTCCACGAGGGCGGCCGTCACGCTGGCGCCGCCGTACGCCTGAGGCAGGGCGATCCCGTGCGCGGCAGCTGTCGCGGCATATGCCTCCACGACCCGGAAGGAGTCGAAGCGGGCCGGAATCGGCGGACCCGCGTGCACCGCCCGCAGCGACTGCGCGACCCGTCGCAGCGGCTCGGGCTCGCGAATTGCCTCCGGCGTGACCACCTGGCCGTCGATGAAGCGGGTGACGAGATACCCCTCGGGCTCGACGAACGCCACCACCTCCGGGCCGACGCCGACCGCGGCCGCGGCGAGCGAGGCTTCGTGCTCCGCGCGCCGGTCGATCCCGAGGAGCTCCGTGTCCTTGCCGCCGATCCGGAGCACGTAGGAGCTCCCGTCGACGGTGACCTTGAAGTTGCGGTTCGTGATCCCGCCGCCGAGCGGCTCCATCGCCGCGCCGCGTCCCGGCCAGACGCGCTCGACCATCTCCTCCACCCGCCCCATGGCGCGCGATCCTAGAACAGGCGGATCACCGCAGCCACCACGGCTGCAGTCGCCATCACGACGATCAGCGGCGCGCGCAGCGCGAGGGCGACGCCTCCCGCCGCGAGACCGGCGAGGCGCACGTCGAAGACGAGCTCGCGATCCCCGCCCACCGCCTGGGTGACGACGAGCGCCGCCAGCATTGCCGGCGCGAGCACCTCCACGAGCGCAGCCACCCGCGGCGGCAGGCTCCGACCTCCGAGCAGCACGGGGCCCGATGCCTTGAACAGCATCGTCGCGAGACCGACCACCGCGATCACGAGCCAGCTCATCGGCGGAGGCCGATCAGGCACGCGAGGCTGGCGGCGACGATCGGCACGCCGGGCGGCGCGACAGGAAGGAGCGCGAGCGTGATCGCCCCTGCGACGAGGGCCGTCGCGAGCGCGCGGCGGCTGCGCGCGTACGGCGCGAGCAACGCGAGGAACAGCGCCGGGAACGCCGCGTCCAGCCCGATCGCCTCCGGGTCGAGCAGGTCGCCCACCACGGTTCCCAGCGCGGTGCCCCCGACCCAGAGGATGTAGAGCAGGATTCCGACACCCATCAGCACGCCGTAGTCGAAGCGGCCGGTGCGGCCCGAGAGGGCCCAGGACTCGTCCACGATCAGCTGCGATTCGACGAAGCGCCGCTTGCGGGAGCCGGGGAAGATCGAGGCGACTGCAAGGCTCTGCGGCACGTAGCGCGCGTTCAGCAGCACGGCCGCGACGATCGCCGCTGCGGCGCCGCCGCCGGTCTCGAGGATCGAGGCAGCCGCGAACTGAGCCGAGCCGGCGAACGTCGTCGCCGACATCACGATTGCTCCCAACCGGCCCAGCCCGGCATCCACCGCGAGCAGGCCGAACGAGGCGCCGAAGAGGATCGGCACGAGCGCGAGCGGCAGTGCGGCGCGAACGCCGTCTCTGATGCGCGACCTCTCCACCGGCTCGACGCTACCCGGAGAGGAAGCGGTGGGGGCAGCCGAAGCCGCCCCCACACGCCGGTGCTAGCCGGTTCGGGTGATGCGGTTCTGCGGCCCGGGCGCGACCCCGTTCGGGTTCGCGGCGAAGTACGCCGTCAGCGCGTCCAGGTCGATCTCGCCGCCGAGCGGGTTCGTCCCCTGCGTGAAGGCGGGGAAGTTGTCGCCCCCGTCCGCGAGGAAGTTGTTCATCGCGACGCGGTAGGACGTGCCGGCGGCCACCGTGACGCCGTTGATCTTGATCGAAGCGGCGTCGACACGGCTGCCGGCAGGCCGCGACTGGTTGTAGCTGTACGTGAATCCCGTCGAGACGGCGAGGATCCGCTTCTCGCCCTTGGCGGGGTTGTCGAACTGCTGCTCCAGCAGCGTCTTGAGCTGGGCGCCCGTCATCGTCTTGACGACCATGGTGTTCCCGAACGGCTGCACCGTGAACGCCTCCGAGTAGGTGACCTGCCCCGGCCCCTCGCCGCCGGTGACCTGCGAGGCGATCAGGTCGGCCCGGATTCCGCCCGGGTTCTGGAACGCGACCACGGCGCCGCCCTTGTTCTCCGGCTTGGTCGCCGCGAGCTGGGCATCCGCGATCACGTCGCCGAGCGCCGACTCGCCGGCGTCGTTCGCCGTGCGCGTGATGTCGCCCGTGATCCGGCCGATCACCTTGTTGGCGAGCGGGGCGGAGAGGTTCTTGTACTTGGAGACGATCGCCGTCTCCTCCGGGTCCTTGGCGACGGTGCGCGTGACGATCCGGTTCGTCGCCAGCTTCGACACGACGTCGCCGGTGGCGCGGTCGATCGTCAGGTCGATGTCCGTGATCAGCCGGCCGAAGGAGCTCGCGCTCGTGACCAGCTTGCTGCCGATCATGCAGTTGTAGGCGGCGTGCGTGTGCCCGCTGACGACGACGTCGATGTCATTGCTCATCAGCTCGGTGATCTGAACGATCGGGCCCGACATGCCGACGCACTGGTTGATGCCGCCGGACGCGATCTGGAACCCGCCCTCGTGGATCAGCACGACGATCGTCTGGACGCCCGCCTTGCGCAGGTTCTGCGCCCAGTAGTTGGCCATGTAGGCCTCCGGATAGAAGCGCAGCCCCGCGACGCCCGACGGGGTCACGATCTTCGGCGTTCCCTCCAGTGTCATCCCGATGAAGCCGATCTTGACGCCGCCGACCTCCTTGATCGTGTAGGCGGGCAGCAGCGGCTTCGAGCGCGGCGCCGGCTTCTTGCCCTTCGCGGCGGCGGCCTTCTCGGCGGCCGTCGGCAGCAGGAAGACGTTCGCGGAGAGGTACTCGAACTTCGAGCCCTCGAAGGGCGTGCCGTCCTGGCACTTGTCCTTCGGGTGGCAGCCGCCCTTCTGCATGCGGAGCAGCTCGGCGGCGCCTTCGTCGAACTCGTGGTTGCCGACCGCAGTCACCTGCAGGCCGGCCTCGTTCAGCGACTCGATCGACGGCTCGTCGTGGAAGAGGGCGGAGAGGAGCGGCGACGCCCCGATCATGTCGCCTGCGCCGATGATGAGCGTGTTCGGATTCGTCGCCTTCAGCTGGGCGAGGTGCGTGGCGAAGTACTCGACTCCGCCTGCATCGGTCGAGCCGATGCGCCCGCTCGACCCCGAGGGCGGCTCGAGGTTGCCGTGGTAATCGTTGAACGCCAGCAGCTGGACGTTGACGGTGTCCAGCTTCTGCCCTTCGGCGTCGCCGGTGGCGATCGCGCCCACCACGAGCGCTGCCGCGGTCGCGACCGCAAGCATTCCCACTAGAGCGATGCGTCTCATCAGTCCTCTTCTCCCTCTTCGTTGAAGCGACGGCGCGAGCGTAGCGGCTGAGCGTCAAAACGCGTTCTCGACTCCGTCAGCAGCTGCAGGCATACTTTGAGACGTCCCGACGACGAAGGAGGTTTGAACACACATGACTGCGCTTGCCCCCTTCACCCTTAGAGCCTCGCGGCTCTAGAGGCTCGTCGGCATCCACTCCCGGCAGCTCCCTTGAGCCGCGCAGGCGCCCGTCGCGAACGGCGCCCGTCCATCCACCTTCGCTCAAGGAGCCCACGTGTACGCACTGCCGGAACTCGGCTGGACTGACAGCCACACAACCGATTTCGAGCCACACGCCGCAGCCGGCTACCTGCCGGCCCGCGTCGCGGCGCAGCACCGTGGCGTCTACGTCCTCTTCTCGGAGCTCGGCGAGTTGCGGGCCGACATGGCCGGCCGGCTCTCCCATGAGGCAGCCGGCGCCGGCGAGCTGCCGGCCGTCGGGGACTGGGTCGCGATCGCGGCCCGGCCGGACGAGGGCGCGGCCACGATCCACGCCGTCCTCCCCCGCCGGACGAAGTTCTCGCGCAAGGTGGCGCTCGGCGCGTCCGAGGAGCAGGTGCTGGCCGCGAACGTGGACACCGTCTTCCTGCTCACGTCGCTGAACGAGGACTTCAACCTCCGGCGGCTGGAGCGCTACATCACGATGGCCTGGGAGAGCGGCGCCCAGCCGGTGATCGTGCTCACGAAGACCGACCTCGACCCGGATTACGAGCTCCGTGTGCGCGAGGTCGAGGCGATCGCCTTCGGCGTCCCCGTCTACGCGATCTCGAATCTCACCGGCGCCGGCCTCGATCTCGTCCGAACCCACATCGTCCCCGGGCAGACGATCGCCCTGCTCGGATCGTCCGGCGTCGGCAAGTCGACGCTCGTGAACACGCTTGCGGGCGAGGAGCTCCTCGCGACCCAGGAGATTCGGGAGGACGACGGCGAGGGCCGGCACACGACGACGCACCGCCAGCTCGTGCTGCTCCCCGGTGGCGGCCTCGTCCTCGACACGCCGGGACTCCGCGAGCTGCAGCTGTGGGAGTCGGCGGACGGCCTCGCCGAGACGTTCGGCGACGTCGAGGCGCTCGCCGCCAACTGCCGCTTCACGGACTGCGCCCATGCGAGCGAGCCCGACTGCGCCGTGCAGGCGGCGCTCGCAGACGGCACCCTCCCGCCTGAGCGCTGGGAGAGCTACGAGAAGCTTCAGCGCGAGCTGGCGCACCTCGAGCGCCGGCTCGACAAGCGCTTGCAGGCAGACGAGCGCAAGCGCTGGGCGAAGGCCGGCGCCGAGGGGCGCGCCAACATGCTCGCGAAGCGGCGTCCCTAACCGACGTTCGCCGCCCCTGGTGTCAGGGTGGTGGTGAAGGCCCAGTCCGTCGCCGCCTCGTTCGTGTCGCTGCCGTCCGGAAGCCGCGAGAGCGAGCCTGCGACCGTGTTCGAGTCGGCGACCGACGCGGGCAGCGCCGTCCCTTCGACGAGGTTGTACGTCTCGCCCTCGATCGTCGCGGCGGTGATCGGCCCCTCGTAGGAGACTGCGTCGAGCAGGTGCGCTCCGCTCAAGAGCGCAACCCCGTCCGGCGCGCCGTTCTGGGCGTCAACCGGGACGACGGCGTAGCCGCCGGCGGCGAGCGTCCCGGTGAGCGGCTTGCGCGCGTACTCGAGCCCGTCGGCGCCGTCGACGAAGACGAGGGCGAGCCCGGTCAGGTCGGCGTCGGCGGTGCCGGTGTTGTGCACCTCGACGAAGCCGCCGGAATCGGCGCCGACCTGGTCGTAGTCGATCTCGTTGATCACGAGCTCGGCGTCGCCCCCAGGCGGCGGAGGCGGTGGCGCGCCGGCCTCGCAGGTGAGCACGATCGCGCCGTCGACCTCGGTCTCGACGGAGACCGCTCCCGGCTGCTCGTCCGCCGTCGTGCAAGCGACGCCGCCGAGCGTCTCGATCGAGCTGATCGCCCCGGCTTGCCCCGGCTGCCCGGCGGGCCCGGCCGGGCCGGCCTCTCCCTGCGGGCCTGACGGGCCTGCCGGCCCTGGCGCGCCAGCCGCTCCTGCCGGCCCGGGCGGCCCTTTGACGTTCCAGCTCAGCGCCTGCTCCGATCTCTTGCAGGCCTTGCCCGGTGACGGGACGAGCAGGTAGCCGGACTTGTGCCGGCACGCCTTGATCACGCCGTCGTCGAGCGCCGCCCCGAGCCCCGCTGTGGCCACGACCGCAACGGCGAGAGCGACGAGGCCGAGCGCGGCGATGCGCACCGTCAGCCTCCGGATCCGTGTCTGCATTGCTTCCTCCTCGTGTGCTGGGAGGAGTCGTGATAGCCAGGGACGGCGGCGCCGCCTAGTGTCCGAAACGGCCCGCCCCGGCCGAAACAGACGGTTCTGCGCGCAAATTGGCACGCACCCGACACACTTCCGCGATCGAGCTCCGCTTCCACTACCCCGACCCGCGGCGGCGACTCGCGGCCGTCCGCCTCGCGCACGACCTGCGCGACCGGCTGCCGCACGAGCTGACGCGGACCGGCACGACGTGGGAGCTGACCGCGCCTGCGCCGGACGTCGCCCGCTTCGAGTACCAGCTCGAGCTGGTCGACCGGAAAGGGGCGAGCGAGTGGGTCGTCGACCCCGAGAACCCCAAGCGGGCAACCGGCCCGTGGGGCGACAAGTCGGTCTGGGAGGAGCCCGGCTACGAGGCTCCCGCGTGGCTCGCCGCGGAGCCCACAGGCGAGCCGGAGGCGACGACGATTGCCAGCCGCATCCTCCGCGCCGAGCTGCCCGCGATCCTCTGGTCGCACCCGGACGCCACCGAGCGCAGTCCGCTCCTCGTCGCCCACGACGGCCCGGAGTACGCCGAGCACTCGGCGCTGCTGACGCTGCTCGGCCAGCTGCCGCCGCTCCGTGCGGCGCTGCTCGGCCCGATCGACCGGGACGAGCTCTACTCGGCCTCGCCACGCTACGCCCGAGCCCTCGCGGAGGAGATCCTCCCGGGCCTCGGCCCGGCGTCGCAGCGGATCGGCGTCGGCGCCAGCCTGGGCGCCCTGGCGCTGTTCCACGCCCACCGGCGTCACCCGGAGAGCTTCGACGCGCTCTTCCTCCAGTCCGGGAGCTTCTTCCGCCGGGCCGAGAGCTACGAGCAGCGGTTCCCCCGCTACGAGCGGATCGCGCGCTTCGTCGGCGGCGTCCACCGCTACCGGCCCGAGCGGACGATCCCGATCGTGCTCGCCTGCGGCACCGTCGAGGAGAACCTGCCCGCCAACCGCGCGCTCGAGGAGTCGTTGCGCCGGCGCGGCTACGACGCGCGCCTGCACGAGTTCCGCGACGGGCACAACTGGATCGCCTGGCGCGACTCGTTCCACCCGCAGCTGCTGCGGCTGCTGCAGCGGATCTGATGAGCGGTCGCTACACCGGGCTCTGGTCCCCGGCCATCGGCGCCGACGGCGGTGTCATGGCCTACGGCCACTGGGGCCGTCCCCTGCTCGCGTTCCCCTCCCAGCAGGGCACGTGCCTG
>JAWVCV010000334.1:0-3060 GCA_033858115.1 Gaiellaceae bacterium | reverse complement strand
AGTGCGAGCCCGGCGCGGCCCATCGCCGCGCGGAACCCGTCGAGACGCTCGCGGCCCGACCGGTGCGTGGACACGACCTCGCCGGGCACCACGGCGGCCGGCGGGCCGAGGTAGGCGATGCGCTGGTGGCCGTGGACGTCCACGAGGTGGTCGACGAGCAGGCCGATCCCCTCCTCGTTGCGCAGCGCCACCGCGCCGGCCCCGGTGTCGAGCGGCACGTTGTCGAAGAAGACCGCGGGGACCCCGATGTCCTGGAAGCCGCCGGACGTGGCGAGGATCACGCCGTCGACCTGATGCGCGCGGAGCGTCCGCAGCGCCGCCGCCTCCCGGTCCGCGGCGCGCTCGGTGTTCATCACGAGGACGTGGTAGCCGGAGCGCTCGAGCGTCTCCTGCGCCCCCTTCAGGGCCCGCGCGTAGAACGCGATCGCCACGTCGGGGACCAGGAGGCCGATCGCCATCGTCGAGCCTCGGCGCAGCGAGCGCGCCAGGTGGTTGGGCTCGAAGCCGAGGCGCTCGACCGCGGCCCAGACGCGCTCGCGGGCGGCGGGGCTGACGTTGGGACCGCCGGACATCGCCCGCGACGCCGTCGCCCGCGACACGCCGGCGGCGGCCGCGACGTCCGCGAGGGTCGGGCGCCGCTGGGCGGGACGTTGCTCGGCCATTCGGCGCACCCTAACGGTGCTTGACAAACGATTCCAGAACGGTTTAGGGTGCCGCCGCGACTGGAATCGATCTCAGTCCTCTTTGGAGGACGAGACTTGACCGGAGTGTTCCCGGGGAGGGACGCTCCACCCGACAGACGTCGCCATCGGCCGCGGAGGGCGCGGTGGGACCGTCCGACCAGAGGAGAGGTACGCATGTGGGAACTTCGTAGGCACTCCGTCCGGAGAGGCCCGACGAGGCTGCTCGCGGTTGGCGCCGCGGCCGCCGTCCTGGTGCTGGGCGTGGCCGCGTGCGGCGGCAGCGACAGCGGTGGCGGCAGCAGCAGCAGCGGGGGCAGCGGTGCCTCGGCCAGCGGCGAGAAGGTGACGGTCGGCCTGATCGTCAAGCGCGAGTCCAATCCGTTCTTCGTGAAGATGATCGACGCGGCCAAGAAGGCCGCCGCCGAGAACAACGTCGACCTGATCACGGCGGCCGGCAAGACCGACGTCGACAACCAGAGCCAGGTCACCGCGCTCGAGAACATGACGACGCGCGGCGCGAAGGGCATCCTGATCGTCCCGGCCGACTCGAAGGCCGTCGTCCCGGCCATCAAGAAGGCGCGCGACGCCGGCGTCACCGTCATCGCGCTCGACACGCCGACCGAGCCGCAGAGCGCCGTCGACGCGCTCTTCGCGACGGACAACCTCAAGGCCGGCGAGCTGATCGGCCAGTGGGCGAAGGCGAAGATGGGCGGCAAGAAGGCGAAGATCGCGATGCTCGACCTCGCGCCGGGCATCTCCGTCGGCCAGCTGCGCCACGACGGCTTCCTCAAGGGCTACGGCATCAAGGACGGCGACCCGCAGATCGTCGGCTCGGTCAACACCGAGGGCGACACCGCCAAGGGCCAGGCCGGCATGGAGCAGCTGCTCCAGAAGGAGCCGAACATCAACCTCGTCTACTCGATCAACGAGCCCTCGGGCTTCGGGGCGGCGACCGCGCTGAAGGCGGCCGGCAAGAAGCCGGGCGACGTGACGATCGTCTCGGTCGACGGCGGCTGCGATGCGATCAAGCGCGGCATCAAGACCGGCGTGATCGACGCCACCTCACAGCAGTACCCGCAGAACATGGCCGCGCAGGGCGTCAAGGCCATCGCGGCGGCGGCGCGCGGCGGCAAGAAGCCGTCCGGCTACACCGACACGGGCGTGAACCTCATCACCGCGGACGCCCAGACGGGGGTCACCTCGAAGGACGCGGCCTACGGCACGGAGAACTGCTGGGGCTAGTCACCCGCGCACGTGCGAGCGGACGCGGCCTGCCGCCTGGGCCGGCCGCCTCCCCCGCCGGCGCTCGTGACGCCGCCCTCGCCAGGGAGGACACCAGTGACCACACATCCTCAGACAGAGCCCGCCGGGCCTCCCGCGCCCGGCGTCGGCACTCCACCAGAGCCGCCGCCGGGAGGGGCGGCCCGATCGGTCCCCAAGGTCTCCGGGGACCGCGTCGCGCAGCTCGGCCCGCTGTTCGCGCTGTTGCTCGCGTGCATCTTCTTCGCCACCCAGTCCGATCGGTTCCTGACGGGCGGCAACTTCTCGCTGATCGTCCAGCAGGTGATGGTGATCGGCACCCTGGCCATCGGCCAGACGCTCATCATCCTCACGGCCGGCATCGACCTGTCGTGCGGCACCGTCATGGCGTTCGGATCGATCGTCATGAGCAAGCTCGCCGTCGACAGCGGCGTACCGCCGCTCGTCGCGATCCTCGTCGGCATCGCGGCGTGCGCCGCCTTCGGCCTCCTGAACGGGGCGCTGGTGACGGGCCTGAACCTCCCGGCCTTCATCGTCACGCTGGGCACGTTCAACATCGCCTTCGCGCTGACGCACATCTACTCGAAGGACGAGACGATCTCGAACCTGCCGACCGTGATGACGAAGCTCGGCGAGTCGTTCAAGGTCGGCAGCACGGCGGTGACGTACGGCTCGCTGCTCACGCTCCTGCTCTTCGCCATCGCGTGGTTCGTGCTCACCCAGACGGCGTGGGGCCGGCGCGTCTACGCGATCGGCGACAACGCCGAGGCGACGCGCCTGATGGGCATCCCGATCAAGAAGCAGCTCCTGGCGATCTACGTCGTGGCCGGCGTGGTCTACGGCATCGCCGCGCTGCTGCTCATCGCCCGCACGAGCGTCGGCGACCCGAACGCCGGCCAGAGCGACAACCTGGACGCGATCACCGCGGTGGTCCTCGGCGGCACGAGCCTCTTCGGCGGCCGCGGCACCGTCATCGGGACCCTGATCGGGGCGCTGATCGTCGGCGTGCTGCGCAACGGCCTCGTCCTCATGGGCGTGGCGTCGATCTACCAGGTCCTCATCACGGGCATCCTCGTCATCGTCGCCGTGTCCGTCGACCAGCTCGCCCGGAGGCGCG
>JAWVCV010000333.1:0-4478 GCA_033858115.1 Gaiellaceae bacterium | reverse complement strand
CGGGCATCAACTCCTCCCAGAGCACCTCCTCGATCTCCTCGATCTGCGTCGTCTCGAGCGCGGCGGCGCCGCCGACGATCGCGAAGTAGACCATCCCGAGCCGCTGCATCGGCTCGATCGCCTCGTCAGGAAGCCCACCCTTGCCGCAGATGGCGCGGACGCCGTACTGCGCGCCCAGCGGCTCGGTGAAGCGCACCATCCGCGCGCTCGTCGTCGTGCCGATGCAGACCTTTTCGTAGCGCCCGTCGTCGAGCTTGCGCACACCCGGCGCGGTGTGGAGCAGGAACGCGCCCGAGAGGTCCATCGGGGGCTCGACACCCTGGTCGAAGATCCGGATTTGCGTCCGGTCGCGGATGCCGATGATGTGGCCCTGGACGGTGACCTCGTCGCCCGCCCGCAGCTTCAGGATCTCCTGTGGGTCGGTGACCGGGAAGGTGACTGTGTGGTGCGCCATCAGAACTCCCGGTCGAACTCGACGGAGCCGTCCGCGGCGACGTGCACAGAGGCGCGCCGGGCCGCCCAGCACTGGTAGTTGACCGCGACGGGGTTCAACGTCATGTGCGTGTCGGCGTGCTCGATATGGCACTGGAGCACCGTGACGTCGCCGCCGAGCCCCATCGGGCCGATCCCGGTCTCGTTGAGGAGCCCGTAGAGCTCGTCCTCGAGCTCGGCGACGATCGGGTCGGCGTTGCGCGTGCCGACCGGCCGCGTGATCGCCTCCTTCGCGAGGTACATCGCGTAATCGGCGGTCCCGCCGATGCCGACCCCTACGATCCCGGGCGGGCAGGGCTTGCCGCCGGCGCCGACGATCGACTCGAGCACGAACTGCTTGATTCCCTTCACGCCGTCGGCGGGGACGCACATCTTCAGAAAGCTCATGTTCTCGGAGCCGGAGCCCTTCGGCACGCACTTGACGTCGAGCCCGTCCCAGTCGTCGACGAATTCCCAGTGCACGATCGGCAGGCGGTAGCCGATGTTCGGGCCGGTGTTCTCGCGCGTGATCGTGTGCACCGCGTTCGAGCGCAGCGGATGCTCGACGGTCGCGCGGGCGGTGCCGTCGCGCAGCGCCTCGTAGATCCGCGCTGGATGGAGCGGGAAGTGCTCGCCGACGCGGCAGGTGTAGACCGCGATGCCCGTGTCCTGGCAGACGAGGTTCTTCTGGTCATCCGCGATCGACACGTTCCGGTGGATCGTCTGAAGCACGCGCTGGCCCGTGACGGACGTCTCCCGCTCGAGCGCGGCCGCCAGCGCGTCGCGCAGGTCCTGCGGGATGTCCTTCAGCGCCCAGACGTAGAGGTGCGCCGCGGCGTCCTCGACGGCGTGCTGGAGATCGGTGGTCGTGACCGTGCTCATACGCTCGCTTTCTCTGCAGCGGCCCTGCCGGCGCGCCGGCCGAAGACGCAGCATTCCAGAAGGGAGTTGCCCATCATGCGGTTCCGGCCGTGCGTGCCGCCGGCGATCTCGCCGCAGGCGTACAGCCCCTCGAGAGTCGTCTCCGCATCGGTGTCGATCGTCAGGCCGCCATTCTGGTAGTGGAGGACGGGGTAGGTGAAGATCTTCTCCTGCAGGGGGTCGATGCCTGCGCCGCGGTAGCGTCGCAGCATGTAGGGCAGCGAGATCTCGGCGTCGGCCTCGGAGATGCGCGTGGTGTCGAGATAGACCGCGGGACGGCCGTCCTCCGTCTCGACTCCCTTCCCTTTCGCGACCTCGTCGAAGATCGCCTGGCTGACCTCGTCGCGCGGGCCCAAGGAGTCCGTGAACTCCTCGCCGTCGGCGTTCAGGAGCACGGCGCCGTAGGCCCGGGTGGTCTCGGGAATCGAATAGCCCTGCATCGTCTCCGGCCAGGCGCCGCCGTTCGGGTGGTACTGGAGCTCGTCGAGGTCGCGTGCCTCGGCGCCGAGGTCGAGCGCAATCCGGGTCACCTCGCCGGTGGCGTTCGGATGGTTCGTCGACAGCTCGCCCCGCTCCTCCGCGACCTTGAAGCAGCGCCCGCCGGCGGCGAGGACGACGGTCGCGGCGTCGAGCTCGTGCTCGCCACAGGTCGCACGCCAGCCGTTCGCGCGCGGCTCGAGCGCGAGCAGAGGGCTTCCTGGGAAGAGCGTGCCATTGCCCGCCTCGAACGCGTCGCGGAGGGCCTTCGTGATCGCGTGACCCGTGCGGTCGCCCACCTGGAGCAGCCGCTTCGCGGATGCGCCGCCGCAGCGAGCGAGCCGATAGCCGCCGTTCTCCTTCGTGAACTGGACTCCGAGCTCCTCGAGCCAGTGGATCGCGCTGCGCGCGTCGCCGGTGAGGACCTCGACGAGCCGCAGGTCCGCAGTCTCGTGGGAGCTCTTGAAGATGTCTGCGGCGTGCTGCTCGGGAGAGTCGCCGTCCCCGAACGACGCCTGAATCCCACCCTGCGCCTTCGCCGAGTTGCAGGCCTGGATCGACCCCTTGGTCGCGAGGCCGACGCGAGCGCCTGCCCTCTCGGCGGAGACGGCGGCTGCGAGGCCCGAGGCCCCGCTGCCGATCACGAGCACGTCGAAGGGGGCCTCGGCCACGACCTAAGGCTACCAGAGCATCCTTATGAAATGCATTAGTGGTGCTTATTTATGAAGGTGTCGCTGATTCGTTTCTGACTTGTTGCAAACGGCCTCGCTTCCTTCTGCACCATCGATTCGGAACCCCCGAACCCCGAAGGAGGCTCGATGTTCAGAACAGCTCGCTGGGGCATCGTCGCGACGTTCGCGGCGCTGCTCCTCGCCACGCCCGCCACCGCGAAGTCGCCGCCGGCCGAAGGACCGCTGCCGGTGCAGGGCAGCGCCGAGGGCATCGCGCCCAGCGCGCCCGAGGCCGTCCGGGCCCGCATCACGAAGCTGCTGACGGGCGCCGACACGCGGACGGCGCAGCTCGCCGCCCGCACCAGCTGGATCGGCTGCAGGACCGTCTATGCCTGGCGCGGTTACAACAACCCCCTCGGCATGAACCTGTTCCGCTACTTCGAGCAGGTGGCGTGGTGCTCGAACGGGTTCGGCATCTACTCCTGGAGCCGCGAGCGCTGGGCCGATATCAGCGCCCCGGGCTGGCGCTTCGACGGCCACATCGGCTCCTCTCTGGGAGGCAACGCGACCCAGAAGACCGCGTGGACGCAGGGGTCGTTCAGCGGCTGCATGTTCGGCTTCTGCCAGACGAAGGTGCCATGGATCAGCCTCACCGTCCGCGTCGACGGCAGCTTCGGTTGGAACACCGGTGACTAGATGACGAGCAAACGCCTGCTCCTCACCGGCATCCTGACGCTCCTGGTCGTCTGGACTGCGGTCTTCCTCTTGACGATGCCCGCGCACCCGACGAGCGGGAGCGGCGACGGCAACATCCTGACCACGCGCGGGCCCTGAGAGCGACGCCGCCGACGCTCAAGTCAGGGGTGGTGGCTGCCGATTTCTGGCTCGATGACGATGCGGCTGATCGGTTTCCTGGCGATCCTCGGCGTCCTCGCCGCCTCCGGTTACACGCTGGTCCAGAAGGCGCGCAAGGGCGAGCTCAACCCGGTGACTCAGGTTTCGGCGACCGAGGCGCGCGGCGAGCTCGCCAGCGCACAGTACGTACTGGGCATCGTGGCGAGCCAACTCGCGCAGGTGCACGTGCTCGACGGCACTTATGACGCCGAGCTCGAGCTCGACAGGTTTCCGCTCGTCACGCTCGTCCGCGCCGACGCGAACTCCTACTGCCTCGAGTTCAAGAAGACGCACACGTTCTCCCTCGCAGGTCCCGGGGGCACAGTCGCCGAGGGCAGCTGCTAGCAGGCGCTCACCAGATCGAGCGCAGCAGCTGCTCCGCGTCCGCCGGCGTTACGGGACGCGGATTCGCCTTCGCACCGGGACGGGCGGCAACCGCGTCGGCAAGCTCCACCGGTGCCTCCTCGGGCACGCCGAGATCGCGCAGGCGCTCGAAACCGCCGAGCCGCGCCAGCTCCTCGACCTTCCCGGCCGCGTCATCGGTCCCGAGCGCCCCCGCGAGTCGGCTGATCGCGGCCGCGGCGACGGGCTCGTTGAAGCGCAGCGCCGGCGGCAGCGTCAAGGCGTTCAGCGCCCCGTGCGGCAGGCCGTAGCGGCCGCCGAGGGCCTGCGCGAGGGCATGGCCGAGCGCGAGGGTCGAGCCCCCCAATGCGGCCCCGGCATGGCACGCGCCACGCAACAGGCCCGTGCGAGCTTCCAGGTCGCCAGGGGCCTCGACGGCGCGCGGCAGCCACTTGGCGATCAAGCGAGCGCCCTCGAGCGCCTCCTGGTCGCTCTCGGGCGTCCGCGCCTCGACGTAGAGGGCCTCGGCGCAGTGCGCCAGGGCGTTCAGCGCCGTCCCAACCGTCTCGGCTCGGGGCAACGTCAAGGTCAGGCGCGGCTCGTAGACGATGCCGGCGGAGTGCGAGCCCGCTCCGCCCCCGCGCAGCCGCCGATCCGGGTCCCGGACGCCGTAGAACGTCGTCCACTCCGCGCCCGAGTAGG
>JAWVCV010000332.1:0-5600 GCA_033858115.1 Gaiellaceae bacterium | reverse complement strand
GGACGTCCACAAGCCGCTCGCGAGCGGCAAGCCGGGCAAGACGGTGGTCGCCGAGAAGGGCGAGTCGATCACGGCTCCCCGCCTGCGCGAGATCGCCGACGGGCTCGAGGACGACAAGGCGACGCTGCCGGTCCGGTCGGTGCTCAAGTGCCGCGCGGAGACGGGCGTGTGCCAGACGTGCTACGGCACGTTCCTCGCGACGGGGAACGTCTCGGACATCGGCGACGCGGTCGGGATCATCGCCGCGCAGTCGATCGGCGAGCCGGGCACCCAGCTGACGATGCGGACGTTCCACACCGGCGGAGTCGCCGGCGCCGACATCACGCACGGCCTGCCTCGCGTCGTCGAGATCTTCGAGGCGCGGAACCCGAAGGGCGCCGCGACGCTCGCAGAGGTCGGCGGCCGGGTCGAGATCGAGGAGGCGGACCGAACCGTGAAGATCACGGTCGTCCCCGACGCGCTCGACGAGGAAGGCGAGCTGATCGCGCCAAAGGAGTACTCGCTGCCGCGGCGCTCGCGCCTGCTCGTCACGGACGGCCAGGTGATCGAGCAGGGCGACGCTCTCAACGAGGGCTCCCGCGCTCCGGCTGAGCTGCTCGAGCTGCACGCGAAGGCGGGCAAGGGCTCGACCGAGACGGAGCTGTACCTCGTCGGCGAGGTGCAGAAGGTCTACAAGTCACAGGGCGTGGACATCCACGACAAGCACATCGAGCTGATCGTTCGCCAGATGCTGAAGAAGGTGCGCGTGCTGGAGGCCGGGGACACCGCCCTGCTTCCGGGCGAGCTCGCCGACAAGACGAAGGTCGATCGCGAGAACGCGAAGCTGAAGAAGAAGGACGAGAAGGCGACGTTCGAGCCGCTGATCCTGGGGATCACGAAGGCGTCGCTGGCGACCGAGTCCTTCCTCTCGGCGGCCTCCTTCCAGGAGACGACGAAGGTGCTGACCGACGCCGCGATCGAGGGCAAGGTCGACCACCTGCTCGGGCTGAAGGAGAACGTGATCATCGGCAAGCTGATTCCGGCGGCGACGGGCCTCAAGCGCTACCGCCAGATCGGGATCGGCCCGTCCGACTCCGTCCCCGCGCACCTCTACGCGAGGCCTGATACCGAGGCCGAGCTGCGGGCAGCGCTGGAGGAGATCGGCGGCGATGGCGACGGCCTCGACCTGGAGGCCCTCGGCCTCACGTTCGGCGGCCAGCCCGGCGCTGACGAGGTCAGCTCGCACGACGCGGGCGAGGCCACCGAGGTGCCCGAAGTCGAGTCGCCGCTCGACGAGGAGAAGTAGGCCCGCACCGGGACGAATGACGCGCGAGGGCGGCCGGGAGGCCGCCCTCGTCGTTTCCCCGGCCAGAGGACAACGCTGCGTCTGCTAGAACCGGTCCGCCGGTGCGGTACCTGCTGACGATCCTCCTCGCCGCCGGCGCGTTCGCTGCGGCATCAGGCCCCGCGGTCTCGGGACCTGCAGCCGCGTCTGCGTGCGGCCTGCCCGAGGCAAAGCCGCTGTGGATCGACTACGGCACGCCCGAGCTGCTCCCCGTCTTCGGGCGGCCGGGCGTGATCGTCGCCGGCTCGGGCGAGGACTATCCGACGAAGGCGCGCGCCCTCGGCGTCAGGACTGTCTACTGGGACATGTACTTGACCACGAGGGTCGGGACGCCCATGGCGCCCGCAGACCCGAGCCTGCTCCCGGGCCGCGCGCAGCGCGTGTTCGACTTCGCCGTCCTTTCTGCCGGTTGCGCTGACCCGGTGATCGCGATGAACGAGCTCTTCGGCGGCTCGACGCCCGCGCCGTGGACCGTGACCACGGCGCGCTACCGGGCGAACGTGCTCCAGTGGGCGCGTCTCCTCGCGGCCAAGGGCGGCAGGCCGGTGCTGCTCGTCTCGAGCGAGCCCTACACGGCCGGCGAGGCGGGGTTGTGGTGGCAGGAGCTCTCCCAGGTGGCGGACATCGCGCTGGAGAAGTACTTCAGCGCTCCGACGATCCAGCGCGCCGGGCCGGAGCTCGGCAGCCGCCGGATGCGCACCTCCATGCGGGCCTCGCTCGCCAAGCTCGTCGCGATCGGCATTCCCCCCTCGAAGCTCGGCGTCGTGCTCGCCTTCCAGACCCGGCGGGGGACGGGCGGCCGCGAGGGGCTCGAGCCCGCCGCAGCCTGGTTCGAGGTCGCCAAGCTGCAGGCGCTCGCGGCGAAGCAGGTGGCGCGCGAGTTCGGCCTCGGGCACGTCTGGTCCTGGGGCTGGGGGTTCTTCAACGAGCAGGCCCGCGACCCCGACAAGCTGGGCGCCGCGTGCACCTGGCTCTGGGCGCGGGACTCCTCGCTCTGCGATGCGCCGGCGCTCCCCGAGCGGTTCGACGCGGACCTGCGCGCCGGCCAGATCGATCTGCCGGCGGGCGTCCGCTGCGCACTGGGCGACGCGGTGATCACGACGAACGAGATCGCCGCCCTGGCGCGTGTGACGCGCGACGCGGATGCAGCGCTGACCGTGCTGTTCGCCCGCCTGGTTCAGCAGCGCTCGATCTCGGTCGGGCCCGGCGAGGTGCGGGCGGCCGAGCGAGTGGTCGTGGCGCGGCGCTTCGGCGGCAGGCGTCCGGCGTACCTCGCCGCCCTCAGAGGCGCTCAGGTGAGCACCGCGGTCGCCCTCGGCGCGATCGCCGACGACCTCCGCCGCGAGGCGCTCCTGCCACGCCTCCGCGTGTCCGCGCCGACCGCGGAGGCCGTCGCGGAGTTCGCCGCGACCTACGCCGCCGTCCAGATCCGCGACATCCCCGGCGCCGGCGTGCCTGCAGGCGCGGGCGCGGCGCCCGAGACGCCGCTCGCCTTGCTGCCCGTGGAGCTGGCGCGGCCGGTGATCGTCCGCTCGCTCCTCCACGCGGCCCGCGCAGACGCCTACGCGGGCTGGGCCGAAAGGCGGCAGACGGCCGCGCTTGACGAGGTTCGCTGCACGCGTGACCGCCTGCCGACGGTCGGTGCAGCCGCGCTTACGAGCTGGTTGCCGTTCCTGGCGCCGGTCGCGGGAAGCTAGCCGGCGCCTCGACTGCGACGACGGTGCCCTTGCCGGAGTCCTTCGCGCGGTAGAGGGCTTCGTCGGCGCGCTCGAAGAACGTGGTCGCGTTGTCGTCGGGCCTCAGCTCGGTGACGCCGGCCGAGAGGCGCAGCCGGCCCACCTGGCCCGCAGGCCGAGCGGAGACCGCGTGCTGCAGGCGCCGGTAGAGCTGGTCGGCGTCGCTGATGCTCGACTCGGGCAGGATCACGGCGAACTCGTCGCCGCCGACGCGGCAGGCGACGTCCGCGGAGCGGACGACCTCCCGAACGCGTTCGGCGGCATCCGCGAGGACTGCGTCCCCGGCCAGATGCCCGATCCGGTCGTTGATCGCCTTGAAGTCGTCCAGATCGAAGACGACGAGCGCCAGGTTGCGGTCGTAGCGCTGCGCGCGCGCCACCTCGCGGGCGAGAGTCTCGTGGAAGTAGCGGCGGTTGTGCAGGCCGGTGAGCGCGTCCAGGTCGGCCAGCTGGCGGGCCTCGCGGAAGCGTCGCGCGTTCTCGATCGCGGGGCCGGCGCGGAGCGCCAGCTCTTCGAGCTCGGTGGCGGCCCCTTCGCCGAACCGATCGGAGCTCCCGCGCGCGTAGGCCGACAGGTAGCCCAGCTGCTCTCCCTCCGCGACGAGGGGGACGGCGACCGCGGCGCGGATGGCGTTCCCCGTCTCGCCGGCATCGGCCGCCGGCCCGTAGTGGTACTCGATCTCGATCGACCGAGGCGTCGACCCGTCGGGGGGGCCCGACACGGTCGCCGCAGGCTCGCCGTCGGCAAGGCCGACCGCGGCCAGGATCGGCGCCGTTCCCTCGGTGTCGACCGAGACCACCGCCGCGTCGACGCCGGCCACGGAGCCCGCAGCTTCGAGCGTCCTCGTCAACACCTCGTCCAGGTCGATCGTGCCGCCGAGCTCGCCGAGGACGCGGTTGCGCCGGTTCTCCTCCTGGGCGCGCTCGAGCGCCTCCGAGAGATCGCGGACCATCGCCTGCATGCGCTCGTCGATCTGCGCGGCGACGGCGGCGAACCGCTCGTCGGACGAGCTTCGTGAGCGGCGGCCGAGCAGGAACAACGCGAAGGCAAGAGCCGTCGCGGCGAATGCCGCACCGCAGGCGAGGACAATCGTGGTCATGATGAAGGGGGTAGAGCCGCTTGCTCACTGTAATCGGGGTTTCGCACCTTCGCTATGGTTTGAAAGCGGTAAAGACCATCGGTTCCGGGCGCCAGGTGGCCGTGACGGGCTCGTCGTTGCCGAGGCGCCGGATCTTCGCTACACTCCGCTGTCCGGTTGGCAGGGCGATTGGCATGCCCGGCCGACCGTTGCTGTGTGAGCAGACAGAGAGTCTGAGGAGACGCGTGCCGACAACAAACCAGCTCGTCCGCAAGGGCCGTCAGACCCCGAAGGGGAAGACGAAGACCCCTGCCCTCCGCGGTGCGCCGCAGAAGCGCGGCGTCTGCACGCGCGTCTACACGACGACCCCGAAGAAGCCGAACTCGGCGCTGCGGAAGGTCGCGCGCGTCCGGCTGACGAACGGGATGGAGGTCACGACCTACATTCCGGGCGAGGGTCACAACCTGCAGGAGCACTCCGTGGTCCTGATCCGCGGCGGCCGCGTCAAGGACCTGCCGGGCATTCGCTACAAGGTGATCCGCGCCGCGCTCGACACCTCCGGCGTGCCTGACCGCAAGCAAGGCCGCTCGAAATACGGAGCCAAGAAGTCCTAATGCCTCGCCGAGCAGACATCACACCGCGCGTCCTCGAGCCCGACCCCGTCCACGGGTCGACGCTCGTGACGCAGTTCGTCAACGCGGTGATGCTGGACGGCAAGCGCTCGACCGCCGAGCGGCTGGTCTACGACGCGCTCGCGATCGTCGCGGAGAAGAGCGGCAAGGCGCCTGTCGAGGCGCTCGAGGCGGCCGTGAAGACGGTCACGCCGGTGCTCGAGGTCCGCTCGCGCCGCGTCGGCGGCGCGAACTACCAGGTGCCGATCGAAGTGCCGCAGCGCCGTGCGCGCACCCTGGCGATCCGCTGGCTCGTGCAGTTCTCGCGCGACCGTAGGGAAAAGGGCATGCAGGTGAAGCTGGCGGCCGAGCTCCAGGACGCGATCAACGGCCAGGGCGGCGCGTTCAAGAAGAAGGACGACATCTACCGGATGGCGCAGGCCAACAAGGCCTTCGCGCACTACCGCTGGTAAGGGAGACATGAGCACCACCGCCACACGAGTCGCGCTGGACCGCGTCCGCAATATCGGGATCATGGCGCACATCGACGCCGGCAAGACCACGACCACGCAGCGGATCCTCTACTACACCGGCCGCACCCACAAGATGGGTGAGGTGCACGAGGGCGCCGCGACGATGGACTGGATGGCCCAGGAGCAGGAGCGCGGGATCACGATCACCTCGGCGGCCACGACCGCGGAGTGGCGCGACCATCGCATCAACCTTATCGATACGCCCGGGCACGTGGACTTTACGGCCGAGGTGGAGCGAAGCCTGCGCGTGCTCGACGGCGCAGTCGCCGTCTTCGACGCTGTCGCAGGCGTGCAGCCGCAGTCCGAGACCGTCTGGCG
>JAWVCV010000331.1:0-8109 GCA_033858115.1 Gaiellaceae bacterium | reverse complement strand
GGCCAGGGGTACGAGCTGCGCGTCGACGTCGACTCCGGGGCGATCGACGAGGCCTGGGGCGAGAAGCTGCGCGCCAGCTTCCACGACATCCACGAGCGCGAGTACTCCCGCCGGTTCGACGACTCGGACATCGAGGTCCCCAACGTTCGCGTCCGCGGTATCGGCCTGATGCCGACGCTCTCGACGCCGGAGGTGGAGAAGGGGCCGGAGTCGCCGGAGGCCGCGCTCCGCTACGAGCGCGACGCCTGGTTCCGCGTCCGCGGCGAGCTCGTCCAGGTCCCGACGCGGTACTACGACCGCTCGGCGCTGAAGGCGGGCAATCGCCTCGCCGGCCCGGCGATCGTGAATCAGTACGACTCGACGACCGTGATCCCGCCCGAGGTCCCGGCGCACATCGACCGCTTCGGGAACATCGTGATGGCGACGGGCGTGCCCGCGGAGCGGGAAACGGTCGCGGAGGAGGCTCTCGCATGAGTGTCGCGGAGTACGAGGTCGGGCGCCCGCCGGGACCGCCGACCCGCAGTCGCGTCGAGGTCGACCCGATCACCCTGCGCGTGCTCGGCGGGGCGTTTCACGCGACCGCGAAGGAGATGGCGGGCGTGCTCTTCCGGATGAGCTACTCGTCGATCATCCGCGAGTCGGAGGACCTCGGCGCCGGCATCTTCGACGCTCAGGGCCGCGAGCTCTGCGAGTCGGACTCGACGCCGATGCACATCGGCTCGCTGCCGTGGTACATCCGGGGCTTCCTGCACCGGCTCGGGGACACGATCGAGGACGGCGACGTGATCGTCCACAACCACCCGTACCTCGGTGCCTCGCACTCGCCGGACGTCGCGGTCGCGGTGCCGATCTTCCACGAGGGCGAGCTGCTCGGCTTCGCGGCGGTGACGGCGCACGTGCTCGATGTCGGCGGCTCATTCCCCGGCATCAATGCCGACGCCTTCGACGTCTACGCCGAGGCCAAGCTGTACAACGGGCTCCGCTGGTACCAGCGCGGCGAGCTGAACGAGGATCTCGACCTGATGATCTTCGACAACGTTCGCACCGAGACCATGAACCGTGGTGACATGAACGCGATGCTCGCCGCATGCCGGCTCGGCAGGGAGCGCTTCCTCCGGCTCGTCGAGCGCTACGGCGTCGAGGTCGTCATGAGCGCCGCCTACGACTGGATGGACTACTCGGAGCGGATGCTCCGGAGCGAGATCGAGAAGATCCCCGACGGGACGTACGGGCCTGTCATCGGCTGGCTCGACGACGACGCCCGCACCCGCGACGTGCGGCTGCGGGTCGAGACGCGCGTGATCGTCGAGGGCGACGAGATCACGATCGACCTCACAGGGTCGAACCCGGAGGTGCCGACGGGATACAACGTGCCGTTCGAGGGCTCGTTGCTCGTCGCGTGCTACTACGCGGTGCGCACGATCCTCCTCGACGAGGTGACGTTCCCGGAGCACGTGCCGCAGAACGACGGCGTCTTCCGCCCGGTCAAGGTGATCGCGCCCAAGGGGACGATCTTCAACCCGACCTTCCCGCGCGCGTGCTTCTCGCGCTTCTGCCAGACCCAGCGCGTCGTCGACAACGTCATCCTCGCGCTCGCCGACGCGCTCCCGGACAAGGTCACGGGCGGCAACTCGGCAGGCATCCACTTCTGCGCCTACGCGGGCTTCGACGAGGGCGCGGGCGAGTACTGGCTCTACCTGGAGGTGAACGAAGGCTCGTACGGCGGCCGGAGCGGCAAGGACGCCATGGACTCGGTCGACAACCTGATGGCGAACACGCGCAACAACCCGATCGAGGAGCTGGACATGCGCTTCCCGATGCGCTGCGACCAGTACGAGCTGCGGCCGGAGCCGGCCGCGCCCGGGAAGTGGCGCGGCGGGATCGGGATCATCCGCCGCAACCGCTTCATGGTCGACGGCACCTACTCCTGCGAGGGCGACCGCCAGACTGACCCGCCACAGGGGATCTTCGGCGCCTGGGACGGGCTGGTCGCCTCGTGCCGGAAGAATCCGGACACCTCCCGCGAGGAGGTGTTGCCTGCGAAGGTGACGGGCTTCCCTTTCGCGGCCGGCGAGTTCATCGAGTTCCGGGAGCCGAACGCGGCCGGATACGGAGACCCGCTCGACCGCGACCCGCTCGCGGTGCGCGAGGACGTGCTCGACGACTTCACGACGATCGAGCTCGCGCGCGACGCCTACGGGGTCGTCTTCGTCGACGAGCGGACGCTCGAGCTCGACGAGGCGGCGACGGAAGCGAGACGCGCCGAGCTTCGCGCCCAGGACCGCGGCAGCTCGCTCGGCGAGTACTTCTCCGGTCGCGGGCTGATCCAGTCGTCGTCGCCGGTCTCCGCGGCGGGAAACACGGAGTTCGGGATCTGAAGGCATACGAGCTCGTCGCCGAGCGCTTGCGCGCGGAGATCCTCGAGGGGGCGCGGCCGCCGGGCACGCGCCTCTCGAACGAGCTGGCCCTGGCGGAGGAGCAGGGCGTCAGCCGCGCGACCGTGCGGGAGGCGCTGCGCCTGCTGAGTGCGGAGAACCTGATCCGGACGGCGAAGGGGGCCGGCGGCGGCAGCTTCGTGACCGCGCCCAGCGCGAGCGACGTCTCCGAGTCGCTGCGCTCCGGCCTGGGCCGGCTCGCGAATGCCGAGCACGTGACGCTCGACGAGCT
This sequence comes from Gaiellaceae bacterium, assembly GCA_033858115.1. GTDB lineage: Bacteria > Actinomycetota > Thermoleophilia > Gaiellales > Gaiellaceae > Gaiellasilicea. The sequence goes on along the minus strand of JAWVCV010000331.1, from coordinate 5,442 downwards.
GCTCGAGGCCCGAGCGTTGCTCGAGGTCCCCGCAGCCGAGCTGGCAGCGCGGCGGCGGCGGCGGTACGACGTCGATCGGCTGCGGGAGTCGATCCCCGGCGACCCGCTGCGGCTGGGGGCGGACGAGCAGTTCGTCTACAACCGCGACTTCCACGCCGTCGTGATCGAGTCGTGCGGGAACACGATGCTCGCGGTCGCCGCGCAGCCGATCTTCGAGGTGCTGCGGACGCACCTCTCGCGCTCGACTCTGGGGCGTGCCTACCACCGGGCGATCAACGAGCACCACCACCGGATCGCGGATGCGATCGAGGCCGGCGACGAGGTCGCGGCCGGCGCCGAGATGCGCGACCACCTGGAGTACCTCCGGCCCTACTACCAGCGGGCCTGGCGTGCGGCGGCGCGCGGACGGGCCGACCGCTCGGCCTGAGTCGTGCTGCCGCTCGCCGACGTGCGTGTGCTCGCGATCGAGCAGTTCGGGGCCGGACCGTGGGCCACCCTGCAGCTCGCCGACCTCGGCGCCGAGGTGATCAAGATCGAGGATCCGGCCTCGGGCGGCGACGTGGGCCGCTACGTACCGCCGTTCCAGGAAGGTGAGGACTCGCTCTTCTTCGAGACGTTCAACCGCAACAAGAAGAGCATCTCGCTTGACCTGAGGGATCCGGCCGGCCGCGAGCGCTTCGAGGAGCTCGTGCGCGTCTCCGACGTCGTCTTCTCGAACCTGCGCGGAGATCAGCCGGCGAAGCTGCGCCTCCGCTACGACGACCTGAAGCACCTGAACCCCCGGATCGTGTGCTGCTCGCTATCCGGCTTCGGGATGACGGGACCGCGAGCGGCGGAGGGCGGCTACGACTACATGATGCAGGGGCTCGCCGGCTGGATGGCGCTGACCGGCGAGCCGGAGGGACCGCCGACCAAGAGCGGACTGTCCCTGGTCGACCTCTCCGGTGGCTACGTCGCGGCCCTGGGCATGCTGTCGGCGCTCTGGCGCGCACGCCGCGACGGCGAGGGCTGCGACTGCGACGTCGCGCTTCTCGACGTCGCGATGCACGAGCTGATGTATGTCGGCACCTGGGCGGCCTCGCGGGGACACGTGCCGCCACGCCGCGCGAACTCAGCGCACCCCTCGCTCGTCCCGTTCCAGAACTTCGAGACCGCGGACGGCTGGATCGTCGTCGCCGCGCCGAAGGAGAAGTTCTGGGTGCGCGTCTGCGAGTCGATCGGCCAGCCAGAGCTCGCGACGGACCCGCGCTTTGCGGACTTCGCCGCCCGGGACCGGAACCGGGACGAGCTGGGACCGATTCTCGAGCGCGCCTTCCGCGCACGAACGTCGGCGGACTGGCTGGAGGCGCTCCGCGAGGCCGGCGTGCCGGCGTCGGCGGTGAACGACGTCCTGGAGGCGGTCGAGGAGGCCCGGCTCGTCGAGTACGAGCATCCGATCCTGGGGACGGTCCGCCAGATCGCGTCGCCGCTGCGTCTCTCGGACGCCGAGCCGCCCGTGCGTCGCGCCCCCTTCCGGGGCGAGCACGACGAGGAGGTCGACGGTCTCCGCGGTGCGTGACCTGGTCGGCTACGGGGCCGAGCCGCCGGATCCGAGCTGGCCGGGCGGCGCGCGCCTCGCGGTCTCGTTCGTCCTGAACTACGAGGAGGGCGGCGAATCGACGCCGCTCGAGGGGGACGAAGCATCGGAGGCCTTCCTCCACGAGGTCGTGGGCGCGCCGGCTGCGGCTGGACGGCGAAACCTCAACACGGAGTCGATGTTCGAGTTCGGCAGCCGGGTCGGGTTCTGGCGCCTCTGGAGGATGTTCACCCGGCACGGGTTGCCGCTGACCGTCTACGCGGTCGGGCAGGCGCTCGAGCGGAATCCGGCCGCCGCGAGGGCGATGGTCGAGGCCGGCTGGGAGGTCGCGAGCCACGGCTGGCGCTGGATCGACTACGCGGGGATGCCAGAGGAGGAAGAACGCGAGCACATGCGACGGGCGATCGAGACGATCGAGCGCCTGTGCGGCGTCCGCCCGGTCGGCTGGTACACCGGCCGCACCTCGGAGAGCACCCGCCGCCTCGTCGTCGAGGAGGGCGGCTTCCTCTACGACTCCGACTCCTACGCCGACGAGCTGCCGTACTGGGTCGAGGTCGGCGACCGGGATCACCTCGTGATCCCGTACACGCTCGACGCCAACGACTTCAAGTTTCTGATTCCCAACGGCTTCGTGACCGCGGACGACTTCTTCGCCTACCTCGTCGACACCTTCGAGCAGCTCTACGAGGAGGGCGGCCGGCTGATGAACGTCGGTCTCCACTGCCGGATCGTCGGGCGGCCGGGGCGCGCGCCGGGTCTCGATCGCTTTCTCGAGCACGTCCGGGGGCGAGAGGGCGTCTGGGTGGCGACTCGCGCCGAGATCGCGAGCCACTGGCGCACGCGGTTCGCGCCCGAGGGGAGCAACAGCGATGCCGCGTGAGCTAGTCCCAGCTGCGGCCGACGCGGTCCCAGGCGACGTCCGCGGGCAGCCACTCGGTGCTGATCCGCGAGAGCAGCCGGGTCACGTCGGCGCCGCCGCACTTCGGGCATGGCGGCGTGGGCTTGTCCGTCGTCGAGAGGAATTCCTCGTAACGCTCGTTGCAGCCGTCGCAGCGATACTCGTAGATCGGCATCGTGTCCGAGTCTAGTGCGATCGAGCGGCTACGGGAAGCGGCCGCCGAGCAGGGTGTCTCGCCGACGAACGAGGACCTCGAGGCGACGGTCGACTTCGTCGCGCGGATCCTGCCGGCGCTCGAGGAGATCGAGCGCCGACTCCCGCCGGAAACGCCCGCGTGACGATCGACCCGTACAACGCCTTCCTCCATCTCGCGGCGCAGCCCGGCACGGGCGGGCCCGTCGTCGGCGTCAAGGACGTGATCGACGTCGCCGGGATGCCGACCACGGCAGCCTCACGGATCCTGGACCGCCTGCCCGAGCAGGACGCGGACTGCGTCGGCAAGCTGCGTGCGGCGGGCGCGACGATCGCCGGGAAGCTGAACACGCACGAGTTCGCGTTCGGGGCGCTCACCAACAGCCCCCACTTCGGGCCTGCGCTGAACCCCTGGAGCACGGCGCACTCCTGCGGCGGCTCGAGCGGCGGCAGCGGCGCCGCGGTCGCCGCGGGTCTCGTCGACGTCGCGCTCGGCACCGACACCGCCGGCTCGATCCGCATCCCGTCTGCATTCTGCGGCGTCACGGGCATCCGGCCCTCCGCCGGGCTCGTCTCCACCGCCGGTGTGTTTCCGACCGCCCCGACGCTCGACACCGTCGGGCCGCTCGCCCGCTCGGCCGCCGAGTGCAGGCAGATCCTCGAGACGCTTGCCGGCCGATCGCTCGACCCGCCCGCGCGCGACCTCCGGATTGGCGTCGTCACGAGCCTGTTCGAGGGCGCCGACCCGGGGGTCGCGGCCGCCTGCGAGGCGGCGCTGCGGGACCTGCCGGGCCGGCTCGAGCCCGTCACGATCCCGCTGCACGAGGAGATCGGCACGATTACGCAGCTGATCATGCTCCCGGAGGCGACCGCCGTGCACCTGCCGTGGTTGCGCACCCGGCTCGCCGACTACGGGGCGGACGTCCGGGCCCGCCTGCTCGCCGGGCTCTTCCTGCCGCAGACCGCGCACGCGACCGGGCTGCGCGCGCGCGGTTGGGTGCGCGATCAGTACGAGCGGGCCCTCGGCGGCTACGACGTGCTCGTCGCGCCCGCGATGCCGATCACGGCGCCGCGGCTCGACGCAGTCCCACCGGACTACCGGCTGCTGGTCATGCCCTACAACTCCCCCGCCGCCCTGCTGGGCCTGCCCGTCGTCGTCGCTCCCAGCGGCTTCGTCGACGGGCTCCCGGTCGGGCTCGCCCTCACCGGCCGGCGAGGGGAGGACGGCGTCCCGCTCGCGCTCGCGCAGGCCTTGCAGGAGCGCACCGACTGGCACCTGCGGAGCCCCGTTGACTCGGGGCCTGCGAACCGTTTGTATACAAGACCACAACAGCTGCGTTCGGAAGGAGAGGTCAACCACTGATGTCCGTCCTGATCAAAGGCGGCCGCATTGTCACGGCCACAGACGACTCCGTCGGCGATGTCTACATCGAGAACGGGACCGTGACGCAGATCGGCGAGTCCCTCGACGTCACCGCCGACAAGACGATCGACGCCACCGGCAAGCTCGTCATTCCGGGCGCGATCGACCCGCACACGCACGTGGAGATGTTCTTCGGCGGCACGACGACGATCGACGACTTCACGTCCGCGACGGTCGCTGCCGCCTTCGGCGGCACCACGACCCTCGTCGACTTCTGCATCCAGGCGCCGGGGATGACGTTCGGGGAGGCGCTGGCGGCGTACCACGAGAAGGTCGAGCGCTGCAAGCCGGTGATCGACGTGGGCTTCCACATCGCCGTCACCGACCTCAAGAACGGCGGCACGCTCGAGGACCTCGCCAAGCTACCCGACGAGGGAATCACCTCCTACAAGCTGTTCATGGCGTACACAGGCGCCGTCATGGTCGACGACGAGACGCTCTTCAAGGTCATGGAGGTCGCCGCCGAGACCGGGGCGCTCGTGATGGTCCACGCCGAGAACGGCGACGCCATCGACATCATCGTCAAGCGGGCCGTCGAAGAGGGCAAGACCGATCCGATCTGGCACGCGCGAACGCGGCCGATGGAGACGGAGGCCGAGGCCACGAACCGGGCGATCCAGCTGGCACGGGTCGCAGGCGCGCCCCTCTACGTCGTCCATGTCTCCTGCAAGCCGGCGCTCGAGCCGATCGCGCTCGCGCGCGAGAAGGGCTGGAACGTCCACGGCGAGACCTGCACGCAGTACCTCTTCGTCGACGACACAGCGCTCGAAAAGCCCGACTTCGAGGGCGCGAAGTACGTGTACACACCGCCGCCGCGGCCGAAGGAGCACCAGGAGCATCTCTGGGACGCGCTCTCGTCGGACGTGCTCTCGGTGCTCTCGACCGACCACTGCCCGTTCAACTGGCCCGAGCAGAAGGGGATCAACGGCAAGGAGTTCCAGGTGATCCCGAACGGCGGTCCAGGGATCGAGAACCGGCTGCACATGCTCTACACGCACGGCGTCGGCAAGGGCCGGATCTCGCTGAACCGCTTCGTCGAGCTGACCTCGACGAACCCGGCGAAGCTGTTCGGCCTCTACCCGCGCAAGGGCACGATCGCTCCCGGCTCCGACGCCGACATCGTCGTCTGGGATCCGGAGAAGCAGCTGACGATCTCGGCGGAGACGCACCATTCGAACGTCAACTACAACCTGTACGAGGGCGAGCAGGTGACCGGTGCGCCGGTCGCCGTGCTCGTGCGCGGCCAGGTGATCGTCGAGAACGACGAGCTCGTCGGCAAGCCCGGCGACGGCCAGTTCGTGAAGCGAGCCCGCTTTGGCGAGGAGCTGCACACGGAGTCGCCCGCGGCGGTCT
>JAWVCV010000330.1:0-5871 GCA_033858115.1 Gaiellaceae bacterium | reverse complement strand
GGTCTGGATCAAACGTCCCTGCGCGCCAGACACCGATTCGAGCACCCTCGAGCGCCTCTTCGTCGAGGAACTGGGTGTAGTCGGTGAAGGCGTTGCCGGCCTGAGCGGCGGTCGCGGCATCGTCCGGGTCGACCCCAGTCGCGGCGCCGAGGAGTACCGCGGCATCGGTTACGTTGCGGGCCATGGGCCCGGCCGTGTCCTGGTCGGCGCTGATCGGGACGACACCTTCGCGGCTCCACAACCCGAGCGTCGGCTTGATCCCCACGACGCCGTTGGCGCCGGCCGGGCAGACGATCGAGCCGTCCGTCTCGGTGCCGACGGCTGCAACCGCGAGATCAGCAGCCACCACGACGCCGGAGCCGGAGCTCGAGCCGCACGGGTTGCGGTCGAGGACGTAAGGATTGTTCGTCTGGCCGCCGATGCCGCTCCAGCCGCTCGATGACGGGGCGGACCGGAAGTTGGCCCACTCGGACAGGTTGGCCTTCCCGAGGATGATGGCGCCGGCGGCCTTCAGCCGTTCGACGATGAAGGCGTCGTCAGGCGTGCTCCCGGCGAGCGCCCAGGAGCCGGCTGTCGTCGGCATCCCTGCGGTGTTGATGTTGTCCTTGACAATGATCGGGATCCCGAGCAGCGGACGGTCGTCGCCGTTGCGTCGTGCCCGGTCGGCCGCTGCTGCCTCGCGGAAGGCGGTCGGACTGACCTTGATTACCGCGTGCAGCTTGGGGTTGTGCTGGAGGATGCGCAGGAAGTAGAAGGCGGTCAGCCGGACGGAGCTCAACCGGCGCGAGTCCATCAACTCCTGCAGCTCGGGGATCGTCATCGCATCGATGTCGATCCGTGCGACGTTTGGCGGCGGGGTCGGCCCGCGCTCGATCTGCGCCGCGGCGCTGGGTACCCCGAGCAAGAGGGCCAGCGTCGTCGCCAGAACAAGGGAACGCCGAAGTCTGCTACTCATCGCGTGACCTCCACAGGTCGGGTGGGGTAGACGCTGTGATCGCGCGGCTTGGGCCCCGCGACCTGGTGCTGACTCTATAACTGCCCCGCCGGCACCTCAAAGGGCTGATCGAGCCGGTCAGGCGCCGAGCAACGGAAAGCGAGCGCGACGCGCCGGAGGCGCGCCACGATGCGGTGCTCGGGGAGTGGAGGCGGCGGGAATCGAACCCGCGTCCGCGGACGCACCGGATAGAGCCTCTACAAGCGTAGTCTGGGCTTTCGTTTCATCCGGCGGCCGGTTCCCAGACGACCTACCGACGGACTAGCCATCCTGAAGCGTCGCACCGCGGGCGATTGGCTCTCCCTTGGTGCCGAGCCCGAATGTTGGCGCCGCTTACCTGGCCTCGGGCCGTGCCAGGAGCGACGTCGCCAGTCCTAGGGTTACCTAGGCAGCGAGTGCGAGATCATTCTTCGCATTTGTTCGTTTCCCGGTGGTTTTACGAGGCCGACCGGGGACCTCGGCTTGCAGCTCTACCGGAGAACCGACCACGTCGAAACCAGGTCGCCCCCGTATGTGTGTTGCTCGTATTGTAGCCGGATGCTGCGAATTCGCGAGATCGGGGAGGACGAGCTCGAAGAGCTGGTCGCGGTCTCGAAGGCCGCGATGCCGCGCGACGACGCGTCGGTCGCCGGGTTCGTCGACTGGCGCCGGCAGGCGGACGCGATGGTGTGGCTGCTCGCCGAGCGCGACGAGGAGACGGTCGGCGGCGGCTTTGCCCTCACCGGCTGGCACACGCCGCCGCACCGCGCGATCGGCGCAGCGCTCGTGCCGCCGGAGCACCGGGGGGCCGGCGTGGGAATCGGGATCCTCGACGCGCTCGAGGGGTGGGCGGCCGAGCAGGGCGCGACCGAGCTCGAAGGATCGGTGGCGGAGGACGACGAGAAGAGCCTCGCCTGGGCGGCGGGACGCGGCTACACCGAGGCCGGCCGCAACTCCCGGCTCGTGCTCGACCTGACCGCGATCGACGCGCCCGACCTCGCCCTGCCGCGCGGCGTCGAGATCGTCACCTGGGCCGAGCGGCCCGACCTGGCCGGAGGCATGTACGAGGTGGCGCGCGAGGTGGTGCCGGACATCCCCGGCGTGGAGGACGACGACATCGGCACGCTCGAGGAATGGCTCTCCCGCGACATGCAGGGCGACAGCGACGATCCGCGCGCCGTCTTCATGGCGATCGTCGACGGAGAGGTGGCGGGGTTCGCGAAGCTCGCGCTCGCGCCGGAGCGCACGGACCGGGCGTTCCACGACCTCACGGGCGTCCGGCGGGCCCATCGCGGCCAGGGCATCGCCGCCGCGCTCAAGCGCACGCAGATCGCGTGGGCGAAGCAGAACGGCTACACGTCACTCCAGACCTCGAACGAGGTCCGAAACGAGCCGATCCGGCGCCTGAACGAGCGTCACGGCTACGTGGTCGAGCCGGGCGCCGTGACCGTGCGCGGCGTCATCTCCGTGACTTGAGCGCCCGCTCCATCTGGCGCTTGGCGTCCCGCTCGACGAGGTCGCGGCGCTTGTCGCCCTTCTCCTTGCCGCGGGCGAGCGCGAGTTCGACCTTCACCTTCCCGTCCTTGAAGTAGATCCGGGTCGGGACGACCGTCTGCCCCTTCTCGCGCACCTTCCCGAGCAGCGAGTCGATCTCGCGGCGGTGGAGGAGGAGCTTCCGGTCGCGAGCGGGGTCGTGGTTGGCGCTGTTCCCCTGGTCGTAGACCGCGATGTCGGCCCCGATCAGCCACACCTCGGTGTCTCGCACGTCGGCGTAGGCGTGCGCGAGCGTCACCCGCCCCTCGCGGAGCGACTTCACCTCGGTGCCGGTCAGCACGATCCCCGCCTCGACGCGGTCGAGGAGCTCGTAGTCGTGGCGGGCGCGCCGATTCTCGGCAATCAGCTTGGTTCCTAAGGCTTTGGCCATCCGGGCGATTGTAGGTAGCGTGGCGGTGTGGTCACCGCCCTCGCGTTTGCAGCGGCGACGTGGGGTATCGCGATGGCGGTCTCCCCCGTCCTGCAGATCCGCAAGATCGTGCAGCATCGCTCCTCGCACGGGATCTCGATCAGCTACCTGAGTGTGCTCTTCTTCGGCTTCCTGATCTGGCTCGCGTACGGGCTCTCGCTGGAGAACTGGGCGTTGATCGCGCCGAACACGATCGCGGCGATCGTCTGCGCGGCGACGATCGCGGTCGCGCTGCGCTACCGCCGGCCATAGCACCGCTCGCAGAGCGCGAACCAGGGGGCGCAGCTCTGCCCGCAGGCCTTGCAGCGGCCGACCGTGGGGGATCCGACCTCCGCCGCCAGCTTCTCGCTCACGCGGCGTGACGCCGCCTCCTCGAGCCCGGCGGCCTTCTCCAGGGTGACGCCGCCGACGTCCGGGTACTGCAGCGCGAACCAGCGCAGGATGCTCGCCGTGCGCGCGGCCTGCTCGGCATCCTCGAGCGACGCCTCGCGGAGGCGGCCCGTATCGAGCAGCCACTGCAGGATCGGGCGCTGCGTACGGTCGCCCGCCAGCGCCAGCGCGAGCGTCGCGAGCAGCTCGACGTTGTCCTCGTCGACGGGAGCGTTGACGAGCTTCCAGACCTGCTCGAGCGGCAGCTTGCGGCCGCGCTCGCGCAACCGGCGCTGCACGGCGTCGAGCCGGGTGAGGAGCGGGCCGATCGACTCGACGGAGAGCCAGCTGTCCTCTGCCCACTGGCGCAGCGCGGCCGTGTGCCAGGCGCGCAGCGCCGCGGACAGCTGCAGGGGCGACTCGACGGGCAGATCCTCGAGCCGGGGGCGGATCCGAGCCGTGTCGACGATCCGGTAGCCGAAGTGGCCGCCGGGGAGCGGCACGTGCGGCGTCAACGCCGACTCGATCAGCTCGGGATCGGCGTTGGCCCAGACGATCCCGGTGAGGACGCCGACGTGGCCGCGCTCGACGAGGCCGAAACGGCCGGCGCGTCCGGCGATCTGCGCGATCTCCCAGGCGTGAAGGTCGCGCCGTTGCTCGCCGTCGAACTTCTGCGACTCCGCGAAGAGGAGCGTCTCGCACGGCAGGTTGACGCCGTGGCCGAGCACGTCCGTCGCGCAGCAGACGGCGGCCTGGCCGCTCATGAAGCGCTCGATCTCGAGCCGCCGCGACGCGAGCGGCATCGCGCCGTAGAGAACGGCGACCCGGCCAGGTTGGCGGCGGTTCAGCTCGCCGGCGAGGGCGAGCACGGCACGGCGGCTGAACGCGACGACGACGGTCCCCGGCTTCAGGCTCTGGAACGAGACGGCACCGGTCCAGTCGAGCGGCGCCTTGCGCTCGAAGAAGCGAACGTCCGCCTCCGGAAACGCGTTCTCGATCAGCGGCAGCGCCTCGACGGCGCCGAGGAGGAGGATGTGCCGGTACTCGCCGGCGAGCAGCAGCCGCGTCCAGGCGGAGCCGCGCTCGGCGTCCTCCGCCCACTGCACCTCGTCGAGGACGAGCACCTCGCCCGAGAGCGGCGCCATCTCGGCGGTGCAGCAGATGATCGGCGCGTGCTCGTTGACCCGCTCCTCGCCGGTGACGAGGCCGACGGCGTCGGCGCCGAGCTGCGTCGCCAGGCGCCGGTGAGCCTCCTGGGCGAGCATCCGCAGCGGTGCTGCGAAGACGCCGCGACCCCGGTCGGCGAGAAACTGGAGCGCCGAGTGCGTCTTGCCGGAGTTCGTGGGCCCGACGTGGGCGACGACGGTCTCCGGCTCGAAGCGGCGCGACGGGAGGACGATCTCCGGCTCGGGGACGCGGATGTGCGCCTCGCGGCGGCTGTGCCGCTTCGCGCGGCCGGGCCGCTTCTGGCGGCCCCGGTGCTCGCGGCGCGATGCCATCGCTTCCTAGACTTGCAGGAACCGGCGCAACGTGAAGCCGGAGGCCACGGCGCCGAGGCCCAGGCCGATCGTCGCGACGATCATGGCGACGAGGGGGAACCCCCACGCGTGGACGCCATCCTCGTTGGCGATCTGCGGGATGCGCTCGATCAAGAGCTGCTTGCCCAGCAACAGCAGCAAGACGGCGCCGAGCGCTCCCAGGAGGCCGCAGATCAGCCCTTCCAGCATGAATGGGCCGCGGACGAACCAGTTCGTCGCCCCGACGAGCTTCATCACCTCGATCTCGCGCCGCCGCGAGAAGATCGACAGGCGAATCGTGTTCGCGATCAGCATCGCCGACGCGGCCAGCAGGATCAGCACCGCCACGATCATCGCCTTCTCGATCACGTCGAGGTAGTTGAGCACCTTGTCGGCGCGCTGCTCACCGTAGGTCGCCTTCTCGACGCCGGGCGCCGAGTCGAAAGTGGCGCTGATCTCCTTCAGGTCGTCGGTGTTGTTCGGCGTCACCTTGTGCGCGGCCGGCAATGGGTTCGCGGGCAGGTTGCCGACGACGTCCGGGAGCCGCTTCTCCATGATCCGCAGCGCCTCGTCGGGCGAGATGAACTCGTAGGTCTTGACCCTGGGATCGGAGGCCAGACGCTGGCGGACGGCGTTGATCTGGGTGGGCGTCACGTCCTTCTCGTAGTAGACGTTGACGACGAGCTTGTCCTGGACGTTGCTCGACCACGAGGAGAGCCAGGTGCTCAGCGAGATCGAGAGGCCGAGCAGGAACATCCCGATCAGGACCGTCATCGTCGCCGCGATCGTGGTCGAGAGGTTGGCCCCGAGCGACCGGACGGACTCGGAGAACAAGAGCTTGATCCTCACTCGCTCTCGTAGCCTCCCCGGCGCTCGTCGCGGGCGAGGCGCCCGTCCTCGAGCGCGATCACGCGGCGGCGCATCTTGTCGACCATCTCGCGGTCGTGGGTGACCATCAGGATCGTCGTGCCCGCCCGGTTGATCCGGTACAGGAGCTGCATGATCCCGACGGAGGTGTCCGGATCGAGGTTGCCGGTCGGCTCGTCGCA
>JAWVCV010000329.1:0-2765 GCA_033858115.1 Gaiellaceae bacterium | reverse complement strand
CGCGGCGACATGAGCGTGATCGGACCGCGGCCGACGCTGCGCTACCAGGTCGAGCGCTACAACGAGAGACAGCGGCGGCGGCTCCGCGTGCTTCCGGGCATCACGGGCTGGGCGCAGATCCACGGGCGGGCGTCGCTCTCCTGGGATGAGCGAATCGAGCATGACGTCTGGTACGTGGACCACCGCTCGCCCCGCACCGACCTGTTGATCCTCCTGCGCACGCCGTTTGCCCTCTTCGGCGGCACGTACAAGGGCGAGACCGGCGGCTGGAAGCGGGACGATGGTCGCTAGGGCCCGGGCAGCGACGCTCGCGCTGCTCGCAGGGCTCGCACTCGTCTCGACGTGGAACGCGCTGCACTACCCGCCCGGTCTCGGCTACGACGCGCACAACCACATCGACTACGTGGAGGAGCTCCGCGCCGGGGACGGCCTGCCCAACGGCAACGGCGAGTACTACACGCCGCCCGGGTTCTACACCGTCGCGGCCGGCGCCTGGGAGCTCGGCGAGCGAATCGGTCTCGGCGATCCGCGTCGGCTCGTCCAGCTGCTCAACGCCGCGCTCGCGGTGGGAACGGCACTGCTGCTGCTCGCGCTCGCACGCGAGCTCTGGCCCGGACGGCGGCTCCTGCACGTCGCCGCGCTCGGCTTCCTCGCCTGCAGCGCGCTCCTCCTCAAGGCGGCGGCGATGTTCCATCCCGAGACGCTCGATCTGTTTCTCTCGACGCTGGCGCTCCTCCTTGCCGCGCGGATGATCGTGCGGCAGCACTACCGTCCCTTTTCTGCCGTGCTGCTCGGCGTGGCGCTCGGCGCCGGCCAGCTCGTGCGCGCGTTCTCGCTCTGGACGTTCGCCGTGGCGGTGCTCGCACTCGCGGCTGCGGCGCTCGCCGATCCGGGCCGACGGCGGGCGGTCCTCCTCGCGGGCGTGACCGTTGTGGCGGCGACGGCGGCCGTTGCCGGGCCGTGGTACGTGCACCAGGCCCGCGCGTACACGAATCCGATCTTCGACCGGCCGCAGGTCGCGAAGCCGCTCTGGGAGCGAAGGCCGCTCGCCTTCTACACCGATTCCGGCCTGCCGGAGGTGATCACGCGCCCCTACCGGCCGTCCTTCGAGAACCGCTTCTGGCCGCAGCTCTACGCCGAATGGTGGGGAGACTGGTTCGGCGTCTTCGCCTGGCAATCGGCGAAGGGCGACCCGGGGCCTGCCACCCGCCGCGAATTGCAGGCGCAGAGCCTGGTCGGCCTGCTGCCGACGGCGCTCGCGGTCGCCGGCTGGCTCGGGCTCCTTGCCGGCTCGGTGCGACGGCTCCGCGTCAATCCCGAGCGGCTGCTCGTCGCCTTGCTTCCCCTTGCCGGGATCGTCGGGATGCTCTACTTCACAGTCAGCTACCCGACCCCCGACGGAGACGTGATCAAGGCCACCTACATGCTGACGACGCTGCCCGCGTGGGCGCTCGCCTTCGGAATCGCGACCGAGCGCGCCGCGCGCAGCCGGCTCGGCCTCCTGGTGGTGGCGCTTCTCGTCGTGGCCGCGCTCGTCAGCCTGCGCTTCAGCGTCTACGGCGGGCCGCTCGGAGGCTTGCTTTGACGCTCTTCTGGTAGCGTCGCCGCGTGCCTGACGATAGAGCCTACGCTGACCTGGAGGCGGCGACCGAACGCGCCTCGAAGGGTGAGTTGGACGGTGTGGTCGAGCTCGCAGCAGCTTTCGCCGACTCGCCGCTGACCCTGGAGGAACGGCTGGTCAACCCGGCGTTGTTCATGCGTCGGCAAGAGCTCAGCTATCTGCTCGCCAATTACGAGATTTTCAAGCTCATCGCGAATGTGAAGGGCAGCATCTTCTACTTCGGTGTCTTTCACGGCGCAGGCTTTATGACGTTCGCGACCCTCGCGGCCGCTCTCGAGCCGTACAACCACACGCGCGAGATCGTTGGCTTCGACACCTTTTCGGGCTATCCGGAGATCGGAGCAACCGATTCGGCGCACGGCCGCGAGTACCGCACGCTCGTTCCCGGCGGCTTTTCGAGCGACGGCAAGGAGTCCCTCGAGCAGATCATCAACCTGTACGACCGCAATCGCCCGTTGAGTCACATCCCAAAGACGAAGCTGGTCGAGGGCGACGTCACCGACACCTTGCCCGCGTACCTCGATGCGAACCAGCACACGGTCGTCAGCCTCACGATTCTGACAATGAATCTGTACGAGCCGACCAAGCTTGCCCTCGAGCGCGTCTGGCCGCTCACGCCCCGCGGAGGTGTCGCGATCGTCCACAGCCTCAACGAGGACTACTATCCCGGCGCGACGCGAGCCGTCTTCGACGTCATCCCGGACGCGGAGATTCGCACCTTTCCGTTCGCTCCGAATCTCGCGTACGTCGTCAAGGCCTAGCGGAACCGCTCCAGGTCCGCGGATCCGACTTTGCGCGTTCCCGCCGAACTGCCAGGCTAGGCTTCTGCGCTGTGACCGCCGTCCTCTTCACCTGCGCGGGCCAGCGGGTGGACATCGTCTCTGCATTCGGCAAGGCGGGCGCGACGACGGTCGCGACCGACCTCGACCCGCTCGCGCCGGCGCTCTACCACGCCGACCGCCACGCGCTTGTCCCGCGCGTCGACGATCCGGGCTACATCGTGGCGCTCGCCGCAGTGGTCGAGGAGCACGACGTCCGGCTGATCATCCCGCTCACCGATCTCGACCAGGTCCTGCTGGCGCGGTCGCGCGAGACGCTCGCTCCCGCGCTCGTGCTCGTGCCCGAGCCCGACGTCTGCGAGCGG
>JAWVCV010000328.1:0-7417 GCA_033858115.1 Gaiellaceae bacterium | reverse complement strand
CCCGTCTCCAGGAAGAAGTTGTGCGTGAGGTCCTCGACGAGGTCGCCGGAGGAGAAGACGTAGTCGCCGTTCCACGGGCGACCCTGTGAGTTCTGAGGCAGCGCGCCCTGGCCGCCCACGAGGAAGTGGTGCGGGTTGCCCACGTCCTTGAGACCCTTCAGCGGGCTCCCCGGACCGCGGCCGTTGGCGGTCGTCGTCGGCGTCGCCCCGGTGAGCATGGTGTTGATCGTGTTCGCGACCAGCTCCACGTGACCGAATTCCTCGGCGGCGATGTTCGCCACGAGGTCGTAGAAGGGCCGGGCGCCCTGCTTGTTGCGGAAGTTGAACGACTGGAACGTGTAGTTCAGGAACGTCGACATCTCCCCGAACTTGCCTCCCAGGAGCTCCTGAACGGCTGCGGCGCCGGCCGGATCCGGGTCCGACGGCGGTGGCAGCTCGACCTGCTTGCGATCGACGCGGCGAATCATTTGACGACCCCTTCCCTCGTGGTGTTCGACACCGCCCTTTCCCGGAGGGTCCGGCTCCCCAAACGCGACGACCCGTCAGTCGGGAATGGTCAGCACGATCTTGCCGAGCTGCTCGCCGCGTTCCAGTCGCTCGTGGGCGGCGCGGGTCTCGGCGAGCGGGAAGACGGAGTCGACATGGACGCGCGCGCGTCCGCTGCGGATGAGCTCGTAGGCCCCGAGGAAGTCCTCCCGCGTGCCCATGGTCGAGCCGTAGACCGTCAGCTGCTTCCACCAGAAGCGGTGCAGCTGCGCCGGCGGGTTCGGGCCGCTGGTGGCGCCGCAGACGGTCACCCGGCCGCCCGGTTTCACCGCAGCCAGCGAGTCCTTCCACGTCGCCTCGCCCACGGTCTCGACGACCAGGTCGACGCCGCCGAGCTCCTTCGCGGCGGCGGCTGCCTCCGCATGGGGCACCGCGACGTCGGCGCCCCACTCACGGGCCCGTTCGAGCTTCTCCTCCGAGCCCGATGTCACGAGGGTCCTGGCGCCGAGCGCGCGGGCGATCTCGAAGGCGGCCGTCGCGACGCCGCCGCCGATTCCCCAGATCAACACCCATTCGCCCGCCTGCAGCTCGGCCTTCGTCACGAGCATCCGGTGGGCCGTCTCGTACACGAGCGGAAACGCGGCCGCGGTCTCGAAGTCGATCGTGTCGTCGAGTGGGAAGACGTTCGTCTCGGGTACCGCGACCAGCTCCGCGTGCGTTCCTTCCGTGTGCTCGCCGATCACCCTGATCACGGGGCCGTGCTCGAGCCCGGGATTGATGACGACGCGCTCGCCTGTGTCGACGCGCACGCCCGCGCCGTCGGCGCCGAGGATTCGGGGCTTGGGCACGGACGGCAGCCCCTGCCGCACCCAGAGGTCGAGGTGGTTGAGCGACGCGGCGCGCAGCGACACCAGTACCTCGCCCCGCCCGGCGACGGGATCCGGGACGTCTTCGTAGCGCAGGACCTCCGGGCCGCCGTCCTCGTGGATGCGGATCGCCTTCACGGGCACAATCCTGTCATGACGACCGCGGAGCTGGCCCGGCTAGGCGTGGAGCTCGGACTCGACGCCGTCGGGGCCGCCCCGGCGTCACCCTACGCCGACACGGAACGGCACATCCGTGAGCGCAAGGGTCGCGGCCTCTTCGCCGGCATGGGCTTCACGACGCGCCGACCCGAGATCTCGTGTCACCCGGAGGCGCTGCTGCCGGGGGCGCGGACGGTGGTCTCGGCAGCTCTTTGCTACTACGTGCCGGCGCCGGAAGCCGAAGCGGGGGAGGGGAGTCTCGCTCGTTACACCTGGTCCGACCGCTATGCCGACCTCCATGAGCGGCTCGATGCTCTCGGCCGCCGGCTCGGCGGGAGCTACCGGGTTCTCGTCGACGACAACGACCATGTCGACCGTGAGGGCGCCGTGCGTGCGGGCGTCGCCTTCTACGGCAAGAACACGCTTGCGATCACGCGCCGTTACGGCTCGTGGGTCGTGCTGGGGACGCTCGTCACCGACGTCGAGCTGGAGGCCTCGGAGCCGCTGGACGCAGGCTGCGGCTCGTGCACGCTCTGCATCGACGCCTGTCCGACCGCTGCGCTCGACGAGCCGGGCACGCTCGACTCGACGCGCTGCCTCTCCTACTGGACGCAGGCTCCCGCGGCGATCCCCGAGGACTTCCGGGCCGAGCTCGGCGCCTCCGTGTACGGCTGCGACATCTGCCAGGAGGTGTGCCCCTGGAACCGCGGGATCGAGAAGCGCCGGGCGGGCCTGGCGCTCGAGCCCGATGCTGAGCCCGCCGTGTCTCTGCGAGAGTGGCTCGAGGCGGACGGCGACGAGCTCGTCCGGCGCTACGACCGGCTGTACGTGCCGCGCAACGACGCGCGCTGGCTGCGCCGGAACGCGCTCGTCGCCGCCGGGAACGTCAGCGGAGCCGCCGAGCGGGACGCCGTCGAGCGCTACGCCGACGGTCACGACGAGCTGCTGCGCGAGCACGCCGAGTGGGCGCTCGCTCGGATCGACGAGCGGAGCGGCGCGTGAAGCTGATCCGCACCCTCTCGCTTGTCCGGATCGCGCTGGTCTTGCTGGCGCTCGCGAAGGTCGTGCTCGACCAGGACGATCTGCCGTCGTCCGGCTACAAGCTCGCCGCCTGGATGGTCGTCGGCGCGCAGGCCGTCGTGGCCCTCGGCTTGCTCGGGCTCGCCTACCGCTGGCGCAGGCGGCTTCGCTATCTCGCTGGAATCAATGTCGTTGCCGACCTGGCGCTGGCGACGGCGCTGATGTTCGTCTTCGCCGGCGAGCCGGGGCAGCCACTGCGCGCCCTGATCTTCCTCGTCGTCCTCGAGGCGGCGCTCTTCTTCCGCTTCGCCGGCGGTCTCTTCGTCGGAGCGCTGACGTTGCCGATCCTGCTCGGGCTCGAGCTCTGGCGGCAGCTCGAGTTCGATGCGCCGCTTCGATACG
This sequence comes from Gaiellaceae bacterium, assembly GCA_033858115.1. Taxonomy (GTDB): domain Bacteria; phylum Actinomycetota; class Thermoleophilia; order Gaiellales; family Gaiellaceae; genus Gaiellasilicea. Next base: position 4,484 of record JAWVCV010000328.1, on the reverse strand, counting down.
ACGCGCTTGTCCTACGGGTCGTGGTGGCGCTCGCGCTCGGCGCCGTGGTCGGCCGGCTCGTCGACATGGAGCGCGATCACGCAGTGGATGCAGAGGAGCGCGCCGCGGAGGCCGAGCGGCTGCGCGACGAGCTTGGCCGCCGTATCGACGTACTCGAGGCAACGAGCCGTGCAGCCCGCGCGCTGGGATCGTCGCTCGACCTCGACGCCGCCTTCGAGGCGTTCGTGCGCGAGCTCCGCGCCCTGCTGCCCTTCGACCGGGCGGCGATCCTCCTCGTCGAGGGCAACGGGGCCCGGGTGATGGCCACTGCGGGCATTGCCGCGGACGACTTTCATCCTCCGGGCGGCTCGATTCCGATCGTCGGCTCGGTCCTCGAGCCCGTGATCGGCGAAGGGAGGACCATCTATCGGGACGACATCTCCGACGTGCGCTACCCGGAGGAACCGAACTTTCTCAAGCTCGGCATCCGCTCCCGTGTCGTCGTGCCGCTTCAACTCGGCGTCCGCTCGATCGGGGCTCTCGCACTCTCGCGCAGCGAGCCCAACTCGTTCCGCGCAGAGGAGGTCGACCTGCTCACGCTGCTGGGCCGGCTCGTCGCCACCGCCGTCCAGAACCTGCGCACCTACGAGGCCGAGCGCGCGACTGTCGAGGAGCTGCGGCGGCTCTCCTCACTTCGCGCGGACTTCGTCTCGCTCGTCTCGCACGAGCTGAGGAGCCCGATGGCTGCCGTGATCGGGTCTGCGCGCACGCTGCAGCAGCGCTGGCGCCAGCTCCGCCCCGAGCAGCGCGAGGCGTTCCTGGCCGTGATCGCCGACGAGACGTCCCGCCTCGCCGCGCTCGTCGGCGACGTGCTCGACACGTCGCGGATCGAGGCCGGCACGTTCGGCTATCACTTCGCCGAGGTAGATCTGGCCGAGGTCGTGCGCGACTCGGTCGCCGCAGCCGAGCTGGGGCAGGACGAAGTGCGCCTTACCTCCGAGCTGCCCCCGGCGCTGCCCGGAATCCGGGGGGATGCCGAACGGCTCCGCCAGCTGATCGACAACTTGATCTCGAACGCGATCAAGTACTCGGAGTCGGGCGGCGAGGTTCGGATCGACGCGCACGCCGACGATGGGCACCTGACCGTCAACGTCCACGACAGCGGCCCCGGGATCGCGCCGGAGCACCAGGCCCAGATCTTCGAGAAGTTCGGCCGCGTGTCCGGCAGCGCCAAGCCCGGCACCGGCCTCGGGCTCTTCCTCTCGCGCTCGTTCGCGGAGGCCCACGGCGGCTCGCTTCACGTCCATTCGCGTCCGGGGGAGGGCGCGACCTTCACGCTGACCCTCCCGGTGCTTACCCCGGAAGCTTGACGCGGGACAGGCGCAGCTCGCGCAGGAGCTGCGCGGCGCGCTTGGCGATCGCGGGACGAACGTCAGCGGGCTCGAGCACGACGGCCTCGCCGCGATCGGCGAGGATCTCGCTGATCAGCCAGTCCCTGGTGCCGACGCGCAGGGTGGCGAGGGCAGAGCCGTCCGTCAGCCGCACCGCGCCGCGCTCGACCCGGTAGCGCGCGACGGGCTTCGCGTAGCGGACGCGTACCTGCCTGGTGTCCTCGAGGAAGTGCGGGTCGAACCCCTCCCGGGGCTCGAAGTGCTCGTCGGTGATGCGGGCGGAGCGCATCCGGTCGAGGCGGAACGAACGCTCCCCGTCGGCCGAGCGGTCCCAGGTGTGGATCAGCCAGTGGGGCAGGACGCGCTCGAAGCTGTACGGCTCGACCAGCCGCTCCGACGGCGTCTCCTCGCCTTCCTTCAGGTAGTCGATCGCGACGACGCGCCGCTGCTCGATCGCGTCCGACAGGATCGCGACGAGCTCCTCCTCGTCGTGGCCGGTCTGCGTCTCCGGCATCTGGTGATCCTCGAACTGGCCGAACGTCTCCTCGAGCTTCTTCCGCACGCGGTCGAGCGGCGTGTGCACCTGCGCGGCGATCGACGGCCCCACGATGTCGAGCGCCAGTCGGATCGCGCGTGCCTCGAGGGGGGTCAACCGTGGCGCCAGCCGGAAGACGTCGCCGTAGAGCTCCTTGTCGACGCGCACCGAGTCGCCGTCGAGCTCGGCGTACACCGTGTAGCAGCCCCCGCCGAAATTGACGAGGTTCAGGAGGGAGAGATGCTCCTGGAGCTCCTCTCGCGGGATGTGGAAGCGTGCGGCCAGCTCGTCGGCGTCGAGCTTGGCGTCGCGGGCCTCGCCGCATGCGGCCAGCAGGTAGGCGAGGAGCGCCTGCAACACCGCGAAGCGCTCCGGCGCGACAGGTGGTGCCGGACGCTCGACGGCGTCGGGGCCGACGACGGCCTTCTCGCGCGCGAGCTTCGGCGGCTCCGCCTCGTGTGCGGCCCTGACGTTCCGCAACCCTTCCGCGCACGCCGTCCGCAGCTCCTCCGGCTCGAGCGGGACGGCGCGGCCGTTCTGGCGCAGCACCCAGCCGGCGAGCGGCTCGATCGCCGCGTACTCGGTCTCGAAGACGCCGTCGGTGAGCGTGCCGGCCTCGTTCAGCGTCCGGTGCACCCACCAGGCGGTGTCTCCGTTCACCTCGATGCGGGCGGTGCCCGCCACCGGCCCGTGCTGCCAGTCTTCGCCGACGCGATAGAGATCGACGTCGAAGTCCTCCGGAAGCCGGAAGTCGCGCTCGCGGCGGGTGGCGAAGCGGATGTCGCTGCGGATCCGCGAGACGCGGAACGTGCGCACGTCGCCCGAGTCGAGATCGTCTCCGACCACGTACCAGGTGCCGCGGTCGCGCCTGAGCGCATAGGGATTCAGCGTCCGCTCCCGCACCGCGTCGCGGCGGGGCGACCAGTAGCTGAACTTGATCGTCCGCTGCTTCGAGATCGCCGCCTCGAGCTTCGAGAGCCGGCCCGCCATCTCCGGTGAGTAATCAGGGTCGCGTACCTGCACGCTCGCCGCTGTCTCGGTCGGGGCGTCGTCGAAGCCCGGTCGGCCGAGCGCGAGGTTCTGCAGCGCGAGGCGCAGCGGCTCGGCGTAGGCGAACGTGCCCTCGAGCATGTAGAGGGCCGTCTGGAGGGCGGCGAGCTCGTCGTCGTCCAGACGGAGCTCGTCGAGGAAGTAGTTCTCGGAGCGGAGGGTGTAGAGCTCTTCGCCGGTGAACTCGTCGCGTTGCGAGTGCAGTGGGACGCCGAGCGCGATCAGCTCGGCCCGGTCGGAGTAGAAGCGCCGCGCGAAGGCCTCGTCCGACATCTCCGAATACCCCTCGACGTTCCCCTTCACGTCGCGCGCGGTCAGCGGCCGCCGCTCGGCCATGAGAAAGGCGACCAGCGAGAGCTGGCGGATCAGCTTGTCGGTGTCGTGCGACATCAGGCCGCCCGACTCTATCGGCTCGCGTCGCGGCTCAGGCCGCTGCGAGCGAGCGCTCGAGGTGCTGGTGCGACGGGCAATAGTCCCGCTCCGGCAGCGGCGTTCGCTGACAGGGCTTGCCCTTGCGCGTCGTCGCCCGGCAGCGGGCGACCCCGCCGTCGAGAGCACCGGCCTCGAGCTGGTCCTCGATGAAGCCGACCGCGGCGCCGACGCCCTCCTTGACCGCCCAGGCGACCTGCGCCTGCGCCGTGATCGGGAAGAAGCGCCGAATGTCCTGGAAGAGGGCCCGGTCAGGCTTCGAGAAGTAGTGCGGGTCGGCTGCGAGGCGTTCCATCGTCTGCTCGCACTGCTCGAGCACCGCGCGTCGCGACTCGAGCTGGACGGACGGCTCTGCGTACGGATCGATCAGGTCCTTGATCGAGCGATAGATAGCTCGAGAATATTGATACATGCACGTCTGTAGTTGCATCAGCTGGGCTTCCATCTGCGGGGTCATCGCTCCCTGTTCTGTCCCATGAGCAGGCCGATATCGAGCATTCGGCGGTGGTCGTCGAAAGCCAGTATACGGACTCCGGCTGCTGTCACAAACTCGTTCACATAAGTTTTCCGCGGCGTAAACAAATCTGGGGGCGCGCGGGGGCCTTGTGCCCGGTCTCCGGGTTCACTACACCTCGCCGAGCCCAGTACTCCTAGGGGATGATCTCGCGCTGGTAGGCGCCGGGGACCACGGACCGCGCGCGCTGCAGCGCACTCGCCGCCTCGGGCTCGGAATCGAAGATGCCGGTGAAGACGACGTAGTAGCCGGGATGCAGGCTCGCGTACTTGGACGAGTTCAGCACGCCAACGCGCCGTAGCCCGCCACGGCGTGCCTCGGCCGCCTTCGCGGCTGCGGCGTCACGACCGTTGGCCTGCGGCAGCGACACGAGCACGATCGTCCAGCCGCGCCGGCCCGGCGGCCAGGTCACCGCGGCGGGGTTCGCCGGCCGGGGCGCCGGGGTGGTCGCCGTCGGCGCGGTAGTCGTCGGCGTGGCCGGCTCGGTCGGCTCCGGAGCCGTCAGTGTCGCGGTGCTGTCGGTCACGGTCAGGCTGCCGCCCGTCGCGGTCGAGACGGCGTTCGCCTGCTCGCCGTCGCCGGAGAT
>JAWVCV010000327.1:0-3296 GCA_033858115.1 Gaiellaceae bacterium | reverse complement strand
GCGTCGTCGAAGGTCAGCTCGCCGGTCGTCGAGCCGGAGATGCCCATCTTCGGCTCGAGCCGTGCAACGGCGAAGCCGGGCGTGTCCGCCTCGACGAGGAAGGCCGAGATGCCTGAATGGCCCGCCTCAGGATCGGTCTTCGCGAAGACGGTGTAAAGGCTCGCGACGCCGGCGTTCGTGATGAAGCGCTTGCCGCCGTTGAGGACGTAGTCGTCGCCGTCACGCGCAGCCGTCGTCCGCATCGCGGCGGAATCGGAGCCGGAACCGGCCTCGGTCAGCGCGTAGGCCGGCAGCCACTCACCGCTTGCGAGCTTCGGCAGGTAGGCCTCGCGCTGAGCCCGCGAGCCCGCGAGCTTGACGCCGAGCGAGCCGAGCTCCTGCACCGCGAGCAGCAGGCCGCTCGTCGCGCAGACCTTGGAGACCTCCTCGATCGCCACGAGCGCGAGCAAGGTGCCCGTGCCGGACCCGCCCCACTCCTCGTCGAACAGGAGCCCGAAGATCTCGTGCTCGCGGAAGAGCTCGACGACGTCCCAGGGGAACTCGTGCGACTCGTCGATCTCTGCCGCGCGCGGCGCGATCCGGTCCCGCGCGAGCGTGCGGACGAGCTCGCGGATCTCGCGCTGCTCGTCGGTCAGGACGTCCCAGGCCACGGCGCGATTCTACGGGTCGACGAGCGATGTTTCGTGCCCCGGTCCGCGCGCATCCCCGGTGTTACGGGCATCGCGAAGCCGCAATCACAACGATCGTCCCGGCGCTGACCGGGCAGGGCCGAACGTCGCAGTCGTAGCGCGACCGAGATAGTTGCTGTCAGCAACTAAGTCCAACGAGCCGGGACGATGGGTCGCAACGGCTCGCTAGTTGCTGTCAGCAACTAAGCGCTCGCGGGTTGGGACGATGCGGCCTCGCACCTCGCCGAGAGGCTCCCCGCGCAGGACGACCTCGTCGCCGTCCTCGAGGAAGGTGCGCTCGCTGCCGTCGTCGAGCCGGATCGGCTCCTCGCCGTTCCGCGTCAGCTCGAGCAGGCTTCCCTCGCTGCCGCGCGTGCTGCCGGAGATCGTGCCCGACCCCATCAGGTCGCCGGTGCGGATGCCGGCGCCGTTCGAGGTGGCGTGCGCGAGCTGCTGCGGCATCGTCCAGTAGAGGCCACGCGTGTTTCCGCGGGCGATCACGGTGCCGTTCAGCTCGACCTCGAGCGGAAGATCGAGCGCCCAGTCGCCCTCCACCCGCAGGTACGGCAGGGGCTCCGGCTCCTGTGGCGGCGACGGCACGCGCCGCTCCTCGAGGAGCGCGAGCGGCGTCACCCACCCTGAGATCGACGTCGCGAAGCTCTTGCCGAGAAAGGGGCCAAGCGGGACGTACTCCCACGACTGGATGTCGCGCGCGCTCCAGTCGTTGAGGAGCACGACGCCGAAGACGTGCTCCGCGAACGCGCTCGTGGGCACCGGCTCGCCACGGCGGCTCGGCGTGCCGACGACGAAGCCGAGCTCGAGTTCCAGATCGAGCCGCTGGGACGGACCGAACACGGGAGCGTCCACGTGGGGCGGCTTCGCCTGCCCCTGCGGGCGGCGCACCGGCGTCCCGCTGACGGCGACCGTTCCGGCGCGGCCGTGGTAGCCGACCGGCAGGTGACGCCAGTTCGGAAGCAACGGCTCGGCGTCGGGCCGGAACATGCGCCCGACGTTCGTCGCGTGCTCGAGCGAGGAGTAGAAGTCGACGTAGTCCGCAACCGCGAAGGGCAAGAGCGGCTCGCACTCGGCTGCCGGAAGCGAGCGGTCGCCCGCCTCGGCCGCAGCCATCGCGGCTTCCGTCACCCGCTCCCAGATCTCGCGACCTTGCGGCAGCAGGGCGTCGAGTGAGCCTTCGCCGAGGTCGACCACGGCGTCGCCCGACCGGAAGCCGAGCCGCGGCGCGCCGCCACCACGCCGGAACGTGCCGAACCCAACGGTGAGAGGAGGCACGCGCGGACCCTATCGCTAGGCTCCGCACGGTGATCCTCGAGAACGGCGTGATCAGGACGCTGGATCCGTCGCTCCCGACCGGCCGCGCGCTCGCGATCGCGGGCGCCTACGTCGCGGGCGGCGTCGGCGTCCACGAGACAGCGCTCCCGAGCCCGGACGTCGTCAACCTCGGCGGCCGGTGCGTCCTGCCGGCCTTCACCGACTCGCACGTTCACTTCCCCACCTGGTCGCTCGCACAGCGGCAGGTGAAGCTGGACGGCTGCGCGTCGCTCGACGAGGCGCTCGCCCGGATCCGCGAGGCCGACGTGGCACCCGGGCGCTGGCTGCGCGGCTACGGCTGGCGCGACGGCGATTGGATGCCTCGCGTCGAGCCGACCAAGGAGGCGCTCGACGCGGTCACCGGCGAGACCCCGGCGATCATGATCTCGAAGGACTACCACTCGGTCTGGCTCAACACGGCTGCACTCGCTGCCGCGAACGGCGACCTGGAGCTGGCCGGAGGTGTGGTCGAGCGTGACGAGCGCGGCGAGCCGACGGGCATCCTCCGCGAGGAGTCGGCGTGGCGCTTCCGAGACCGCTACGTGATCACCACCGAGGACGAGTGGGTCGAGGCAACGCGCGCCGGGATCAAGCTGGCGACTGCACGCGGCGTCGGCGCCGTTCACGACAAGGACGGCTGGCTCGGCTCCCCCGGGATCTTTCAGCGGCTCCGCCAGGAGGGACATCTCTCGCTCCGCGTCTGGGGCTCGATCCCCCACGAGCTGCTCGACAACGCGGCGGCGCTGGGGCTCCGCTCGGGCTTCGGCGACGACTTTCTGCGCATCGGCTACCTGAAGTGCTTCATGGACGGGACGCTCGGCTCGCAGACGGCGTTGATGACCGACGGTTCGGGCGTCGAGATCACGAGCCGCGAGGAGCTGGAGGAGATCGTCCGCCGCGGCGCCGAGCGCAGCTGGCCGGTCGCCGTGCACGCGATCGGCGACCAGGCGAACCGCAACGCCCTCGACGCCTTCGAGGCGACCCGCGACGCATGGCAGCCGCAGGGGCTCCGACAGCGGATCGAGCATGCCCAGTGCGTCGCGGCCGCCGATCTGCCGCGCTTCGCCGAGCTCGGCGTCGCCTGTTCCGTGCAGTTCTCGCACGCGCCCTCTGACCGGGACCTCACCGACCGCCTGTGGGCGGAGCGCCTGGACGGCACCTACGCCTTCCGCTCGCTGCTCGACTCCGGCGCGGTCGTCGCCAACGGCTCCGACGCACCGGTGGAGGAGCTCGATCCGCTCGCGGGGATCGCGGCCGGGGTGCTGCGCACGATCGACGAGCGGCCGCCGTGGCGGCCGG
>JAWVCV010000326.1:0-3182 GCA_033858115.1 Gaiellaceae bacterium | reverse complement strand
GTGCGCGACGGCTACCGCTTCGACCTCGGCGGCCACCGCTTCTTCACCAAGGTGAAGGAGGTCGACGACCTCTGGCACGAGATCATGCGGGAGGACTTCCTGGAGCGCCCGCGCATGTCCCGCATCTACTGGCGTGACCGCCACGGCCGTGCGAAGTTCCTCGACTACCCGCTGCGCGGCCCGGACGTGATGAAGAAGCTCGGCCCGGTCGATCTCACCAAGGCTCTCTTCTCCTACCTGTGGGCTGCGGTCAAGCCGAAGGGCAAGGAGGACACCTACGAGGAGTGGGTCGCGAACCGCTTCGGCCGCTGGCTCTTCAACCAGTTCTTCAAGTCCTACACCGAGAAGGTGTGGGGTGTTCCGACATCGGAGATCCGCGCCGACTGGGCTGCCCAGCGCATCAAGAACCTGTCGTTCTTCCGCGCCGCGTGGTCCGCGTTCTTCGGCAACAAGGACAACAAGGTCACGAGCCTGATCTCGAAGTTCAACTACCCGCGCTACGGCCCCGGCCAGATGTGGGAGACGATGACCGACGACATCCAGAGGCTCGGCGGTCAGGTCCTCCTGAACCACAAGGTCACGCAGCTCGACTTCGAGGACGACCGCTGCGTGCGCGTGCACGTGGGCGACAAGGTGTTCGAGCCGTCGGCGGTCGTGTCGTCGCTGCCGCTGCGCAACGCGGTGGGAATGGCGAACCCGCACCCGCGGCCCGAGGTGATCGCGGCGGCCAAGGGCATGCGCTATCGCGACTTCCTGACGGTGGCGGTGGTGCTGAACGGCGACGACCTGTTCCCGGACAACTGGATCTACATCCACGATCCGAACGTGAACGTGGGCCGGATCCAGAACTTCCGCTCGTGGAGCCCGTGGATGGTGCCGGACCCGTCGAAGGCGTGCGTGGGGCTCGAGTTCTTCTGCTTCGCGGGGGACGAGCTCTGGGAGACCGACGACGAGGAGTTGGTGCAGCTCGGCATGCGCGAGCTGGAGCAGCTCGGCCTCGCCAAGCGCAGCCAGCTCGAGTTCGGCTTCGTCGAGCGGGTGCCAAAGGCGTACCCGATGTATGACGCCGAGTACGACAAGCGGGTATCGACGATCCGCTCGTGGCTCGACGGCCTCGACAACTACATCCAGGTCGGCCGCAACGGGCTGCACAGGTACAACAACTCGGATCACTCGATGCTCACGGCCATGCGCGCCGTGGACAACCTCGTGGACGGCGACGACCACGACATCTGGGCGGTCAACGCCGAGTCGGTGTACCACGAGGAGGGCAAGGACAACGAGGACAAGCAGCCCTATATCGAAGCTCCGGAGACGGAGTCGATGAAGGAGCCGCTGCACTCCTGAGCGGTGGCGCCGTTGCCCTGGCGCTCGGCGCCGCGGTACTGCACGCCGGCTGGAATGTGCTGCTGGCGGGGTCGCGGGATACGGCAGCGGCGACGGCGGGGCTGCTCGTCTGGGGGGTCGCGCTGCTTGCGTTGCCCGCGCTGCTCACGGGTGGCGTTTCGTCGGAGGCGATTCCCTTCATCGCTGGGTCGGCGGCGCTCGAGCTCGCCTATTTCGTTCTGCTCGCCCGGGCGTACGCGGGCGGTGAGCTCAGCGTCATCTATCCGATCGCTCGCGGGGCGGCCCCGGTCGTGGTCCTCGTTTTCGGAGCGATTGCGTTGAATGAGAGCGTGTCGGTTGGCGCGGGCGTCGGCGTCCTCGCCATCGCCGCCGGGGTGATGCTCGTCGGGTGGCCTTGGCTGCCAGCTCGCGACCTGTGGTTCGGGCTGGCGATAGGGCTCGTCATTGCGTCGTACACGCTGGTGGATTCCGAGGCCGTTGAGCACGCCGACCCGATTGCGTACCTCGCGCTCGTCGTCGCGCCGTGCGCGCTCGTCTACCCATTCATTGCGAAGACGCGGCCCGATCTGAGCGCCAGGACAGCGCTCACGGCTGCCGCCACCTTCGGGGCGTTCCTCATGGTCCTCGCCGCTTTCCGGCTCGCCCCGGCCGCGCCGGTGGCCGCCCTCAGGGAAACGAGCGTGGTGATCGCCACCCTCTTCGCCGCTGTCTTTCTGCACGAAGCGGTGGGCGGCTGGAGGATGGCGGGGGCGGTATGCGTGGCCGCCGGTGTGGGCGCCATAGTGCTCGCCTGAATGGCGACGCTCCTCGTGGGAATCGGCGGCCTGCTCGGCGTGCTCAGTCGCTACGGGATTTCGCGCGCGACCCTCCATCACGAGGGCCTCCTGTGGTCGACGGTCGCGATCAACGTCGCCGGCTCGTTCGCACTCGGCATGCTGGTCGCCGCCGGCTGGTTCTCGCGCGACGTGCGCGAGGGCATCGGAGTGGGATTCCTGGGTGGCTTCACCACGTTCTCGACGTTCTCCGTCCAAATCGTGATGGAGGCCGACTCAGGGAACACTGGTACAGCCGGGCTCTACCTCATAGCTTCCGTTGTCGGCGGAATCGCAGCCGCCGCGGCGGGCTATGCCCTGGGGCGAAACGCCTACTCGTAATACGGCAGCGGCCCGCCGGCCGCGTCCAGGATCGTGCCGTACAGCTCCTTGCTCACCTTCGGGTTCGCCTTGACGACGTTCTCGAACTCGTGAGGGTCCACACGCAAATCGCAGAGCGTGCGCTCGTTGCCCTGGTTATCGCCGATCAGGACCCAGTCGTCGGTGCGGATGAAGAAGCGGTTGTACATGCCGCCGTAGTGGAACTCGCGCCTGTCCTTCGGAGTGCCGCCCTCCATCAGAACTGACAGGTCCGTGCCGTTCATCCACTCGGGCGCGTCGATCCCGACCAGCGAGAGCACGGTTGGTCCAACGTCGTGGGTGGAGGCGAAGTGCTGGCTCACCTCGCCGGCCGCGCGGTCGTCCGGATGTACGACGATGAACGGCACCTGCGCCAGCTCGGGGTGGAGCTGGGAGGGCACCTTGCCGGTGAAGCCGCGCTCGCCGAGCAGGTAGCCGTGGTCGCTCAGCAGCACGATCACCGTGTTCTTCTCGAGCCCGAGCTCGTGGAAGCGGTCCATGAAGTGGCCTAGCCAGTGGTCGGCCATGGTGACCTCGCCGGCGTACGCGGCGTGCATGCGGCGGAACTGCTCGGGCGTGAAGTTCTGGGCGAACCCGTAGGGCGTGACGCCCACCTCGGTGCCCGAATAGTTCGGGTCGCCGTACATGTCGAGGTACTTGCGC
>JAWVCV010000325.1:0-2619 GCA_033858115.1 Gaiellaceae bacterium | reverse complement strand
GAGTCCGCCGAGGGGTCGCTCGCCGAGCGCCTCCTGGAGGCGCTGGCCGCCGCGCAGGCGGCGGGCGGCGACAGGCGCGGGCAGCAGTCGGCCGCGCTGCTCGTCGTCCAGCGGGACGGCGGCTATGCCGGGCTCTTCGACATCCTGGTCGACTTGCGTGTCGACGACCACGAGACGCCGATCGAAGAGCTGCGCCGGCTCTTCGCCCTCTGGCACCGGCTCTTTGGCAAGACCCCCCGCGAGGAGTGGCTACCGGTCGACGACGAGCTTCGCGCCGAGATCCAGGAGCGCCTCGGCAAGCTGGGCTACGAGCGCCTGCACGACTGGGCGGGAGCGGCGAACCTGGAGGAGCGGCTCGATGGCGAGGACGAGATCGACCCGATCGTGCTGAACGAGCTGAGGAGGAGACGTTGAAAGGCTGGGAGGTCGCAAGCCTGACCGAGCTGGACTCGCTGCCCGGGCCGGGCAGCCTGCGCTGGACGCCGCTCCGCCGGCGCTTCGGCATCACGGCCTTCGGCGTCAACGCCTATACCGCGACCGAGGCGGGTCAGGACGTGGTCGAGGAGCACACCGAAGAGGCGCTCGGCCACGAGGAGCTGTACGTCGTCGTCTCCGGCCGCGCCTGCTTCGTCCTCGACGGCGAGGAGGTCGACGTGCCGGCCGGCTCCGTCGTCTTCCTCGGCGACCCCAAGGTCAAGCGCTACGCGCGGGCCGAGCTCCCGGGAACGACGGTGCTCGCGGTCGGCGGCCGGCCCGGGGTGCACGAGGTCTCCGTCTGGGAGGTCGTCTTCGCCGCCTACCCGCTTGCCGACACCGATCCGGACGCCGCCATCGCCGAGCTGGAGGGCGCCCTCGTCGAGAGGCCGGACCATCCGGCGCTGCACTACGACCTCGCGTGCATCAACGCGCGCGCCGGCCGTCTCGACGAGGCGCGGGCGCGGCTCGACCGGGCGCTGGAGCTCGATCCGGAGCGGCGGGCGCACGCCGAGGAGGACGAGGACCTGGCGCCGCTACGCATCTCCGGGGAGCCGTAGGCCGGCGGCGCGCTCCCGGAGCGCCGGCACGGGATCGGCATCCGGCCGCGCGACGACGAGCACCGCGCCGTAGCCGTCCCCGGCCAGCGCCTCGACGAGCAGCTGCAGGCCGAGCGCCAGCGCGAACGCCTTGTGCGCCTGCTCGCCGCCGAACGGGACGAGCTCCTCAGCGGACGCAGCTCCCCGCAGCACGTCGCCGTAGGTGACCGCGCCCATCGAGACGTCGGTCACGAGCGGCTTGCCGTCGGAGCTAGGGATCGCGATCGCGAGCGGGTTCGTGCCCGCGAGCGGCTCGCCGCCGTCGGGATGCGCGAGCCGCGCCGGCGAGGTGGCCGTCAGCGCGGCGGCGAGCCCGCCCTCGGCGAGCCGGCGCCCGTACCAGCCGAGCACGCCGGTCGGGAAGCAGTTCGAGGCGACGATCACACGGGCGTGGGCCGGCGGGTCGGCCAGCTGCGCGTGGCAGATGCCCGCGAGCGTCAGGTAGCCCAGCGCGCCCGCGCCATCCCAGCGCTCGTAGCCGGGCTCGGTGACCAGCCGCTTCGGGTGGGCGTCGGGCTGGAGGTCGGCAAGCGTCTCGAGCCAGTCGATCCGGGCGAGGCCGTGACCGAGCTTGCCGCGCGCCTCGGCGTCCCTGAAGTGCTCGGCGAGCGTCTTCGTGTCCGCCTCGGAGAAGCCGAGCGCGGCGATCCGTTCCTCGGGCTGCACCTCGGCGCGCACTCGCTCGAGTGTATGCGGGCGTCGGACCCATCGTCCCTGCGCGGCCTCCCGATCGTGCTGCTCTCGCGGGTAGTGCCTCAGTTTGAATTCCCACGGGTCTTGACTTTTGAGGCCTGGGCACGACTCCAGCCGTGGCCGCTGGCGTTACCGACCACATCTGGAAGATTGACGAGATCGTGGGCCTGCTCGAAGCTGCTGAGGCTACGCCGATCAAGCGCGGCTCCTACAAGAAGCGCGCCGCCTAGCGCGAAAGTAGCTGGACGGCCGACGGCGCTCATACGCTGTCCCCACGTGACCCCGACCGGCGGGCGAGCGTGGTGAAATTGGTAAACACAGCGGGCTGTCATCCCGCCGCCACTACGGGCTCTCCAAGGGGCTCAGGCTTGCAGGTTCAAGTCCTGTCGCTCGCACATACGTCGGTCGGGGTTGCGGTTCGCTTTAGCGGGGCGCCGAGTCTGTCAGGTCCACCGTGCCCACACAGACTTATGATTCCGGAATGATTCATGAATTCCTCCGGGACGGTAGCGAGTCGGCCGGATGACAGCCGGGCGACCGAGAAAGTCCGAAGCGCCAAGCCTCGGTTTCCCGCTGTCGCCTGACGTAGCCGAACGACTGGCCGAGCTGCAAGCATCGGTGAGGCGGGTGGGCCACGCGCGCCCTTCCAAGCAGACTCTTGTGTCTGCCCTGATCCTCAATGAACCCCGGCGCGGTCACGACCTGGAACACGAGGTGCTCATGCCGTTTCGCCTCGCCCATCCGGAGGCTGAGTAGCGGGCGGGGATTTCAAACTGAGGCACTACCGCTCTCGCGTGCTCACGAAATCCTTACGTATTCCATGCGCAAGGATCACGCCGCCTGGTCATCTTCC
>JAWVCV010000324.1:0-3319 GCA_033858115.1 Gaiellaceae bacterium | reverse complement strand
AAGTCCTCGGCCGTTTGGTTCTCGAAGATCCGCAGCTTCGCGGCGCGGTAGGCCTCGAAGCTGCCGTGCCGGTCGAGATGGTCGGGCTCGAGGTTCAGGAGCACCGCGACGTGAGGCCTGAAGGTGTCGATGTCCTCGAGCTGGAAGCTCGACAGCTCGCAGACGGCCCAGTCCTCCGGCGGGAGGGCCCCGACGAGCTCGCTCAGCGCCGTGCCGACGTTGCCGGCCGTTCGCGCGCCGAGCATCGCGCCGAGGAGCTCGGTCGTCGTCGTCTTGCCGTTCGTACCGGTGATGCCCACGATCGGGTTTTGCAGGAAGCGCGATGCGAGCTCGATCTCGCTCCAGACGGGGATTCTTCGCGCGCGGGCGGCGAGGACGAGCGGCGCCTCGCCCGGAACGCCCGGGCTCTTGACGAGCGCGTCGACGCTGTCGAGCAGATCGACATCGGTGTCGTTGCCGAGCGTCCGGTCGGCGCACACGACGTCGACCTCGTTCGCCTCGAGCGCGGCCTGCGCAGCCCGTCCCGAGCGCGCCAGCCCGAGCACGAGCACCTTTCTCATCGCAGGCGGAACTCGAGGTAGTAGCGGTAGTAGAGAACGAACCCGCTGGCGCAGAGGATCGCCGCGACGATCCAGAAGCGCACCATGATCTTCGTCTCCGACCAGGCCTTCATCTCGAAGTGGTGGTGGATCGGGGCCATCAGGAAGACACGGCGGCCCCAGTACTTGAAGCTGACGGTCTGGATCATCACGGACAGCGCCTCGACGACGTAGATCCCCCCGATCAGCACCAGGAGCGCTTCGGTCCCGGTCACGATCGCGAAGCCGGCGAGCGCACCGCCGAACGCCATCGAGCCCGTGTCCCCCATGAACACCTCGGCCGGAAAGGCGTTGTACCAGAGGAACCCGATTGCGGCCCCGATCAGAGCCGCTGCCAGGATCGCGAGGTCGAGCTGGAAGTCCGTGCGAGCGCCGGGGTCGCCCGAGCGGATGTAGGCGATCACGGTGATCGCCAGGAACGTCAGCAGCGAGATGATCCCCGTTCCTGCCGCGAGCCCGTCGATCCCGTCGGTCAGGTTGGCGCCGTTGGCGGCGCCTGCGATGACGATGAACAGAAAGGGGTAGTACGCCCACGAGAGCGGGATGTCGATGTTGGCGACGGGGATGTAGATCGACGTGTCGAGCTGATGCTGCGCGTGCACGGCAAACCCGACGCCGACCGTCATCCCCGCGAGCAGAAGCAGCTTCCACCGGCCTGAGAGGCCAAGCGAACGGCGGCGGCGGAGCTTCATGAAGTCGTCGATGAAGCCGATCGCGCCGCAGCCGACCGTGAGGAAGAGCACCGTGAGAGCCGGCAGTGTGAACTTCGAGAGCGCGAGGAATGGCAGCAGCGCGCAGATGAGGATCAGCAAGCCGCCCATGACCGGTGTCCCCTGCTTGACGACGTGGCCGGCGGGTCCTTCCTCGCGGATCGGCTGGCCGAGCTCGTTCCGGCGCAGGAACTCGATGAACTTCGGGCCGATCACGACCGAGACGACCATCGCGATCAGCCCCGCTATGAAGACTCGGACCATCAGTGCGTCTCGTTCGCCAGTCCCGGGGCGATGCCTTCGAGGGCAACTGCACGCGACGCCTTGACGAGCACTGCGTCCCCGGGCCTCACGAGCTCCCAGGCGGCCGCGAGCGCGGTTGCAGCGTCGGGCTGCCACGCCGCAGCTCCGTACGCGCGCGCCAGCTCGCCGACGGCGAGCACTTCGACCCCCAACTCTCCGGCGAGCTCCGCGACCTCGCGATGGTGCCGGGCGGCCTGATCTCCGAGCTCCGCCATGCCCCCGAGGATCGCTACGAGCCGTCGACCCCTGCCGCGCTCGGCCAGGTGTCGAAGCGCAGCCTCCATCGAGGTCGGATTCGCGTTGTAGGCGTCGTTGACGACGAAGCCGCCGCCGGGGAGCGCCAACTCCTCCCCGCGCCACGGCGAGAGGCGGACGGCGCGGGCGCTCGCGGCGAGGCGGTCGAGCGGCAGCCCCAGCGCCTCGTAGGCGGTCAGCGCGGTGAATGCGTTCTGCGCCTGATGACGCGAGGTGAGCGGGAAGAAGATCTGCTCGCCGCCGAACGCGATGTGAGCGCCGTCCTCGCGCAGCTCGACGTCGACAGTGCCGACGCGACGGACGTCGACGTCACTCCGGAGGTGCGGGTCGAGGTAGGCCGACTCCGGCACGACCGCGATCCCGCCTTCGGGCAGTGCGGCCACGAGCTCGGCCTTCGAGCGCGCGACGCCCTCCACCGATCCGACCAGCTCGAGGTGGACGGGCCCGACGGCTGTGATCACGCCGACCTCCGGCCTGGCGATCGCACACAGCTCGGCGATCTGCCCCGGCCCGCGCATGCCCATCTCGACGATGCACAGCTCGGTGTCCGGCTCGACGCGCCCGAGCGTGAGCGGGACGCCGAGCTCCGCGTTGTAGCTCCCCTCGGTCGCGACCGTGCGGACGACCGGAGCACAGAGCGCGGCGAGGATGTCCTTGGTCGAGGTCTTGCCGGTCGAGCCCGTGATCCCGACGAAGCGGGCGCCGCTGCGGGCACGCAGCGCGCGACCGATTGCCGCCATGGCGCCGTATTCGTCGCTCGGCACGAGTGTCGTCGCTCCACGCTTGCGAGCGTCCTCGACGAACTCGCTCCCGCCCCGGATCGCGACGAAGAGATCGCCTGGTCCCACCCGCCGCGAGTCGATGTGGAGCCCGGTGAGCTCACCGGAACCGTGCAACGCACCGAGATCGAGCCCGCGGAGCTCTTCAGCCGAGAGCGGAATCACGCGCGTAGCGCCTCACGTGCAACGAGCCGGTCGTCGAACGGAAGCTTCTCACCGTCGATCTCCTGGCCCTGCTCGTGCCCCTTGCCGGCGATGACGACGACGTCGCCGGGTTGAGCGAGATCGACCGCACGGCCGATGGCGGAGCTGCGGTCCGGGTCGATCTCGACGTCCAGACCGGCCCCCTGGAGGATGTCCTGGATGATCGCGAGCGGTTGCTCGCTACGCGGGTTGTCGGAGGTGACCACGACCACGTCGGCGAGGTCCGCGGCGATCTTGCCCATCAACGGCCGCTTGCCACGGTCGCGATCGCCACCCGCACCGAAGACGACGAGGACACGGCCCTCGGTGAGCTCCCGCGCCGTGCGCAGCACGTTGTCGAGCGAGTCGGGCGTATGTGCGTAGTCGACGACGAGCGTGAACGGCTGGCCCTCGTCGACGGCCTCGAACCGGCCCGGCACGCCCTCGAGCGCGCGCACGCCGGCGGCGATCTCCTCCTCGTCGACGTCGA
>JAWVCV010000323.1:0-4373 GCA_033858115.1 Gaiellaceae bacterium | reverse complement strand
GCCGGCGTCAGCAGCCCGAAGGTGTAGCGCCAGGCGTACACGAGCGCAATCGCTCCGTACTTCACGCCGCCGCCTTCTCGAGCACCTCGGTCACGCGCTCGGCGAGCCAGGCATGGCCACGGGTGTCGGCGGGCTCCGCGAGACCGGGCCGGGCGACGAGCACGTAGTCGTGCCCTGGCCGGACTTGGTCCGAGAGCTCGGTCCACGTCTCGCGGAGCTGCCGCTTGACGCGGTTGCGAACGACAGCGTTGCCGACCGACCTCGGCACCGCGAGTCCGAGCCGCGGCTCACTCTGGTCCTCCTCGTCGCGCGGAAACCAGTACAGGACGAGAAAGCGCGTCGACGCCGAGCGGCCGCTGCGGTAGACGGCGTCGAAGTCCCGTGAGCGGGACAGGCGGTTCCGGCGGTGCACGCTGCGAGGATAGACGGGCGAGGTCAGGCCGAGAGCCGCTTGCGGCCCTTGGCCCTGCGCCGCTTCAGAATCGCCTGCCCGGCACGGGTGGCCATGCGGGCGCGGAACCCGTGCTTGCGCTTGCGGCGGCGGACGTTGGGCTGGTAGGTGCGCTTCAAAGAGGTGGCTCCGGTCGAAAGTCGAACCCGCCGGCCGGCGGGGAGCAGAAGTATAGACAAGGGCCTCCAGGGTGGTTTTCCACAGAGTCCCCGTGAAGGCGAAAGGGCCGCAAACGGGCACTGCCATGGAGCAGCTCCCACAGGATTTCCACAGCTGTGGAAAGTGGTGTGGACGCTCTGAAAAATCCTGCAAATTGGCGTTTTTTTTCACCGTTTTGGGTGTTGAGCGTCCCCTCGGACGCTGCTATGCTCGCCGCTTCGCACGACCGAGACGAAGGGGCCGGCCACCGCGTGAAGCATCAAATCGAGCTGACTGCAGAGAGTTTGTGGAGCGAGGTGGCAAGTCGGCTCAAGGAGGCGCTCAACGAGGCGACCTTCGGCACCTGGTTCGCCGGTGCAAACGGCACCGCACTCACGGACGACACGTTCACCCTCTCCGTCCCGAACGACTTCACACGGGAATGGATCGAGGGCCACTTCCTCGGCCTGATCCGAGCGGCGGTCAAGGACGCGACCGGGCACGAGCGACGGGTCCAGCTCAGCGTCCGCAACGACGTGGAGCCGGCGGAGCACACGCCGGACGGGCTCCCGTTCGAGCCGCCCGCCCGGCGCCTGCCCGACACGCCGCCGAGCGCGCCGATGAGCCTGAAGTACACGTTCGACCTCTTCGTGATCGGCTCGTCCAACCGCTTCGCGCACGCGGCGGCGCTGGCGGTGGCAGAGGCACCGGCCCAGGCGTACAACCCGCTGTTCATCTACGGCGGCACCGGGCTCGGCAAGACGCACCTGCTGCAGGCGGTCGGCCAGTACGTCGGCGCGCACGGCAACGGGCTGACCGCGCGCTACGTGACGAGCGAGACCTTCATGAACGACTTCATCAACTCGCTGCGGGACAAGCGAATCGAGGGGTTCAAGCAGCGCTACCGCACCTATGACGTCCTGCTCGTCGACGACGTCCAGTTCTTCGAGGGCAAGGAGCGGATCCAGGAGGAGTTCTTCCACACCTTCAACTCCCTCTACGAGGCGGGCCGCCAGATCGTGATCTCGTCCGACCGGCCGCCGAAGGAGATCGCGACCCTCGAGGAGCGGCTGCGCTCGCGATTCGAGTGGGGGCTGATCACCGACATCCAGCCGCCCGACCTGGAGACGCGCATCGCGATCCTGCGCAAGAAGGAGAAGACGGACCGGATCCACGTCCCCGACCCCGACGTGCTCACCTATGTCGCCGAGCGCGTGACGACGAACATCCGGGAGCTCGAGGGGGCCCTCACGCGCGTCGTCGCCTTCTCGTCCTTGACCGGCCGGCCGATGACCGTCGAGCTCGCCGAGGACGTGCTCAAGGACGTCTTCCCACAAGGCCAGGCCGTCGAGATCTCGATCCGCCGGATCCAGGAGACGGTCTCGGAGCGCTTCGGGATGACCGTGAACGAGCTCTGCAGCGCCAAGCGCTCGCAGTCGATCGCCTACCCCCGGCAGGTGGCAATGTACCTCTCGCGCGCCCTGACGGACTCCTCCCTGCCCAAGATCGGCAAGGAGTTCGGCGGTCGCGATCACACGACCGTCATGCACGCAAACGCCAAGATCGAGGGCATGATCCGCGAGGACCGGACTGTGTACAACCTTGTGCAGGAACTGACGGCACGCATCAAGCAAGCCGGGTGATTTCTGTGGGAAGCTGCGTAAACCCGATCAGGTCTGTTGATTCCCGCAGGTTCTCCACCGCGGCCGTCCACCGACCAAACGGCTTCTCAGAGCGAAAAGATGCCGTCTTCCCCGTCGTCCACACTCCCTATGACTGCTACGAGAGGATTTAAAGAATTATGGAGATAGAGACGGCGGCGGAGACGGGGAGCGACATGGCCACCAGCGGAACCGGGATGAAGATCAACGTGACACGCGACGAGCTCGTCGCGAAGCTCGGGATCGTCTCCCGCGCCGTGTCGACGCGCGGCACGGTCCAGGTCCTCGCCGGCATCCTCCTGACCGCCGAGCCGGATGCGACCAGGCTGGCCGCGACCGACATGGAGCTCTCGTTGCGGACCACCCTCGATGCGCAGGTGGACGGTGAAGGCGCGGTCGTGATCCCGGGCAAGCCGTTCGTCGAGCTGGCGCGGCTGCTGCCCGAGAACGAGGTGACGATCGAGTACCGGCCCGAGCAGGGGACGGTGCAGATCGTCTCGGGCTCGTACAGCTCACGCCTGCACGTCTTCAACGCCGAGGACTTCCCGCGGCTGCCGACCGTCGATGCCCAGCTGCACGCGATCGACCGCGAGGCGCTGCTCGAGACGGTGGACCGCGTCGTTCGCTCCGCCTCGCGCGACGAGTCGCGGCCGGTGCTGACCGGCATCCTGGTCCGCTTCGAGGCGGGGAAGCTGATCATGGTCGCAACCGACTCGTACCGGCTCTCCGTCAAGGAGACCGACCTCGGCGGCGCGGCGCCTGAGCTCGAGGCGATCATCCCGGCGCGCGCGCTCACCGAGCTCTCGCGTCTCGCCGGCGGCGACACGGTCGACCTGGGCGTGCACGAGAACCACGTCGTCTTCGGGACCGGCGAGGCGTGGCTGACGACCCGCCGCATCGACGGGCAGTTCCCGAACTACCGGCAGCTCCTCCCCGAGACCTTCGAGGTCGAGCTGATGCTGCCGAAGGCAGAGCTAGCCGATGTCGTGCGGCGCGCCTCGGTGCTCGCGCTGCGCAACTCGCCGCTGCGCCTGCGCCTCTCCGAGGGGGAGCTGACCGTGTCGGCGCAGACGCAGGACGTGGGCGAGACGCACGAGACGATGCCGGCGGCCTATTCGGGCGAGGAGTTCGTGATCGGCTTCAACGCCGAGTTCCTGCGCGACGGCGTCGAGTCGATCGTCGGAGACGACGTGCGAGTGAAGCTGATCAACCCACTTCGACCGGCGATCCTCGAGGACGCGCCCGGCGACTTCACGTACCTGATCATGCCGATCAGGCTCGCTGGGTAGAGAAGCAGCGCCTGATCGTCCGCCGGGTCACGCTTCGAGACTTCCGCAGCTACGAACGGCTCGAGCTCGCACTGGAGCCGGGGCTCGTCCTGGTCACGGGGGCGAACGGTGCCGGGAAGACGAACCTCCTCGAGTCGCTCCACGTCGGCACACAGGGGTTCTCGCCCCGCACGCGCGCCGACCAGCAGCTCGTCCGGTTCGGCGCCGAGGGAGCCCGCGTCGCGCTTGCCGGCGACGACGGTAGCCGCCGGCTGGAGCTCGAGGTCACGCTTCGGCAGGGAGGCAAGCGCGCGAAGCTGAACGGAGCTGCGCTTCGCTCGGCCGAGCAGCTGCGGTCAGAGGTGTCGACGCTCGTCTTCACGCCCGACCGGCTTGCCGTGGTCAAAGGGGGGCCTGCTGCCCGCCGGGCGTACTTCGACCGGACGCTCGGCCGGCTTCAGCCCAGCCGCTCTTCGCTGCCGGTCGAGTACGCGGCCGCTGTGGGCCAGCGGAACGCCGCCCTCCGCCGTGTGCTCATCGGCGCCTCCACCCGGGACGCGGTCGCTCCCTGGACCGAGCAGGTGGCGGCGCTCGGCGCAGCGCTCGTCGACGCGAGGATCGACGCGATCGAGCTGCTCGCGCCGGCGTTTGCGGAGCGGGCGAGCGAGCTCGGCCTTGCCGGGGCGGGGCTCGACTACACGGGCCACCCACCCACTGTCGAGGCGCTGGAGGCCCGCCTGGAGCGGGATCTCGACCGCGGCGTCACGGGACTCGGCCCGCACCTGGACGACGTCACGATTCGCTCCGGCGATCGCGACCTGCGCAGCTTCGGCTCCCAGGGCGAGCAGCGCCTGG
>JAWVCV010000322.1:0-9090 GCA_033858115.1 Gaiellaceae bacterium | reverse complement strand
GAGGTGTACGCCGAGGGGACTCCGGTCTGAGAGTCCTGGTGCGGGAGCCGATCGCGCCCGCGGGTGTCGAGTTGCTGCGGTCGCGGTTCGAGGTCGACGAGGACGTCGACTCGCCCCTCGAGGAGGTGATCGGCCGCTACGACGCGATCGTCATCCGCTCCGCGACGAAGCTGACCGCCGAGGTGATCGCCCGGGCAGAGCGCCTGAAGGTGATCGGCCGGGCCGGCGTGGGAATCGACAACGTCGACGTCGACGCTGCCACCCGGCGCGGGATCGTCGTCGCGAACGCGCCCGACTCGACCGTCGTCTCGGCGGCGGAGCACACCGTCGGCCTGCTCGTGGCGCTGGCCCGCAACATCCCGCAGGCGCACGCGGCGCTCAAGGAAGGCCGCTGGGAGCGATCGCGCTGGGGCGGGATCGAGCTCGCCGACAAGACCCTCGGCGTGCTCGGGTTCGGCCGCATCGGCCGCCAGGTCGCGAGGCGAGCGCTCGGGCTCGGGATGCGCGTCGTCGGCTACGACCCCTTCGTGGCGCCCGAGCGCTTCCGGGAGCTCGGTGCAGACCACGCGACCACGCCGGAGGCCGTCTTCGCGGCGGCCGACTTCCTCACGCTGCACCTGCCGCTGACGGACGAGACCCGCCACTTCGTCGACGCCGGGGCGATCGCACGGATGCGCGACGGCGTCAGGATCGTGAACGCCGCCCGCGGGGAGCTCCTGGACGAGGCCGCGCTGGCGGAGGCGGTCCGCTCCGGCAAGGTCGCGGGCGCGGCGCTCGACGTCTTCTCGGCGGAGCCGTACGAGGGCGAGCTGCTGGGGCTCGAGAACGTCGTCGTGACGCCGCACCTCGCCGCCTCGACGGAGGAGGCGCAGGACCGGGCTGGGGTGATCATCGCGGAGCAGGTGGTCGCGGCGCTCGACGGCGGCCTCGTCACCAATGCGGTGAACATCCCGGTCGTCGGAGCGGAGGACCTGGAGCAGCTCGGGCCCTACATTCCGCTCGCGGCGAAGCTCGGCCGGCTCGCGATGGAGCTCGCGGGCGGCCACGCGCGGAGGATCACGCTCTCGTTCAACGGCGCGATCGCCGAGCACGACACCCGGCTGCTGACGGTGGCCGCGCTCAACGGCGCGTTTCAGGGGCGGGTGGAGCAGGCCGTCAACTACGTGAACGCCCCGGTGATCGCGGCCGAGCGGGGGATCGACGTGCGGGAGGAGCGTTCCGGCACGGCGCGTGACTACCTGAGCCTCGTCACCGTCGCCGTCGACGACGTCGAGGTCTCCGGGACGACGATCGGCCCGGAGCATCGTCACTTCCTGGCGGGCGCGCTCGGGTTCGCGATCGACCTGCAGCTCTCGCCGCGGCTCGTCTTCTTCCGCTATGACGACGTGCCTGGCGTGATCGGCCGCGTCGGCACGATGTTCGGCGAGGCCGGCGTCAACATCGCGAACATGGCCGTCTCGAGGACGAAGGAAGGTGGCAAGGCGCTGATGGCGCTCTCGATCGACTCGGAGCCGCCGGCTGCGCTCGTCGAGCGAATCAGCGACGAGGGCTTTGACGATGCCCACTTCATCGACCTCGGCTAGGGGCGGCGGCTGGGTGGTCGCGCAATTCGCGCTGATGGCCGTGATCGTGGCTCTGGGAGCGGTGCCGCCGCGGTGGCCGGACTGGTTACGGCTGATCGGGATCCCCGTGCTGCTCGCGGGCGCGGCGCTCGCGGTCTGGGCCGGGCGCACGCTGGGCGCCTCGCTGACGCCTTTTCCACGACCGCGTGAGGACGGGGCGCTCGTGGAGACCGGCCCTTTCGCCGCGGTTCGCCATCCGATCTATGCGGCGGGAATCCTCCTGTTCGGCGGCTTCGGCCTGCTCACGAGCATCCCGGCCACGGTCGCGACGGTTGCGCTGGCAGCGTTGTGGCACTTCAAGGCCCGCGTCGAGGAGCGCCACCTCGCAGAGCGCTTCCCGGCCTACGAGGACTACCGGCGCCGGGTGCGGCGCCGGATCGTCCCCTATCTGCTCTAGGCGGCCGCGCGGGGGTCGAGCTGGTGCGCGAGCGGCGCCACGACCGGATGCTGCTTCTCGACGACGGCGTGATCCTCCCGCAGCTCGATCACGCTCTCGACGCGATCGTCCTCGTGCCCGGGAACGAGGAGAAAGGTCGCCCCGTCCTTGCGCACCTGCTCGTACTCCTTGAGCGTGGCGTCGACCCGGTCGGTGCATGTCGGGTCGGCGCACTCGCAGACGAATCTGGTCTCTTCGGCTTCGAACCGCTCAGCTGTCTCCGCGATGCGCTCGTTCACCTCGCGGAAGAGCGATTCGTTCCGCGCGATCTTTTCGGCTTCTCTTGTGTCCACGGTGTCCTCTCTCTTACCGACGCTGTCCAGGGTGACAACGTCCGACCGTCGGCTCCGGGTACGCGGCGGCGGCTACGCTTCCGCCGTGCGCACGAGCTGGCCTGAGCCCGTCGAACGGGTAGCCGCCCATCTGCGGGAGGCAGGTGTGGAGGCTCGGCTCGAGGAGCTCGAGTCCGGCACCGCGACCGCGGAAGACGCTGCGCGCGCTGCGGGGTGCACGCTCGGACAGGTCGTCAAGTCGATCGTCGTCATGTGTGACGGCCGGCCTGTCGTCGTGCTCGTGCCGGGCGACCGCCGCGCCGACCTCGTGAAGATCGCTCGCACCCTCGAGGCCGTCGAGGTGCGGATCGCACGCGCCGCCGAGGTCGAGGACGCGACGGGCTTCGCGCCCGGCAGCGTCGCTCCCTTTCCGTTGCCGAACAACGTCCGGGTGCTGATCGACCAGAGCCTGCTGAGCCACGAGACCGTCTGGATCGGGGCCGGCTCCGAAAGCCACCTGGCCGCGCTCAACCCCGCGGCGCTCGCCCGGCTCGCGAAGGCGCAACCGATGGACGCCGTTCAAGACTCCACATACCATCCCGCTGCGAGAGGAGACGCTTGATGCGCGAGACCGAAACGATCTGGATGAACGGTGAGTTCGTCGACTGGGCCGACGCGAAGATCCACGTCGGCGTACACGGGCTGCACTACGGCACCGGCGTCTTCGAGGGGATCCGCTGCTACGAGACGCCCGACGGCCCCGCGGTGTTCCGGTTGCGAGAGCACCTCCAGCGGCTGGAGAACTCGGCCAGCCTCCTCTACATGGAGCTGCCGTTCTCCGTCGACCAGATCCGGACGGCGACGCACGAGCTGATCGGCCGGAACGGGTTGCCGGAGTGCTACATCCGGCCGTTTGCCTTCTACGGCTACGGCGAGCTCGGCGTGCACACGAAGGGCAATCCCGTCGAGGTCGTGATCATGAGCTGGCCCTGGGGGAACTACCTCGGCGACGAGAACGCCACCACCGGCATCCGCACCAAGATCTCGTCCTGGAAGCGTATCGGGCCGAACACGATTCCACACGCCGCGAAAGCGACCGGGATCTACCTGAACTCGATGCTCGCCGTGCACGAGGCGCAGCGCGCCGGCTACGACGAGGCGATCATGCTCAACGACGAGGGATACGTCGCCGACGGGCCTGGCGAGAACATCTTCGTCGTCAAGGACGGCCGGATCGTCACACCGCCGCTCTCGATGTCGATCCTGCCCGGGATCACGCGCGACAGCCTGATCCAGATCGCGCAGGACCTCGGCTACGTGATCGAGGAAGCGAACCTCATCCGGACCGATCTCTATCTCGCCGACGAGATCTTCATGACCGGCACAGCCGCCGAGGTGACGCCGGTGCGGTCGGTCGATGACCACGAGATCGGGGCGGGACCGATCACGCTCGAGCTGCAGAAGGCGTATCTCGACACCGTGCGCGGCAAGTCGGACCGCTGGGGGCACTGGCTCGACCGCGTCCCGGTCGGAGACAAAGCGCCCGCCGAGGCGTGAGGGCAGACACCCGTCCAATCCCGCTCTCGTCGCCGTACGTGGACGAGCGGGACGAGGAGCTGATGGTCGAAGTGCTGCGGTCGGGCCGGCTCTCGCTCGGGCCGGCGATCGAGCGCTTCGAGCAGCTCTTTGCCGAGACGGTCGGCGCGCCGTATGCCGCCGCCGTGTCCTCGGGGACAGCCGGCCTCCACTTGCTCGCGGTGCTCGGCGGCCTCGGCGAAGGGGACGAGGTGATCACGTCGCCGTACTCCTTCGTCGCGTCCGCGAACTGCTTCATCTACGAGGGCGCGACGCCTGTCTTCGCGGACGTCGACGAGCGGACGATGAATCTCGACCCGGCGGCGGTCGAGGCGGCGATCACTCCGAGGACGAAGGGGATCGTCGCCGTCGACATCTTCGGCTACCCCTGCGAGCTCGACCAGCTGCGGCGCCTGGCCGAGCAGCATGACCTCGTCCTGATCCAGGACGCCTGCGAGGCGCTCGGCGCGGAGTACAGGGGCGAGCGGGTGGGCTCGCACGGCACCGATGCCGTCTTCGCCTTCTATCCGAACAAGCAGATCACGACCGGCGAGGGCGGCATCGTCACGACGCACAGCGAGGAGACATGGCGGCAGCTCGTGAGCCTGCGCAACCAGGGGCGCGCCGACGGCGGCGGCTGGCTCGACCACGCCCGGCTCGGCTTCAACTACCGGATCGACGACATCCGCGCGGCGCTCGGGGTCGGGCAGCTCGAGAAGCTCGACACGATCCTCTCCCTGCGCCGGGCTGCAGCCGCGCGCTACGGCGAGTTGCTCGACGGCGTCGCAGGAGTGGAGATCCCCCTCGCGGACGACGCCGATCACCTCCGCTCGTGGTTCGTCTACGTCGTCACGCTCGCCCGGGGCACGGATCGCGAGCGAGTGATCGCCGAGCTCGAGCGGGAGCGGATCGCGACGTCGCGCTACTTGCCGTCGATCCACTTGCAGGCGTACATGCGGGAGCGCTACGGCTTCGGCGAGGGGCTCTGCCCCGTCTCCGAGGATCTTTCGCAGCGCACGCTCGCGCTCCCGTTCTTCACCGCCATCGATCCGGACGACCAGGAGCGCGTCGCAGAGGCAGTGGCCGCCGCCCTGCGATAATCGCTTCATGGACGGGCGGATGGTCCCCCTCGGCTTCGGCAAGTGGGTGCGCGGCGACAAGATCTACGCGCTGCAGCCGATCACGGGCGACAACCGCGGCGGCGGCCAGCGCACGCTCGTCTGGGTCGAAGGCGTCGCCGATCCGATCGTCGCCTCGCGTACCGAGCGGACGATCCTGCACGACATGGGCCAGGAGGGCGTCGGTGGCTCGCCGCTGCTCGACGAGGCCCTTTCGCTGGCCGAACGGCTCGCCGAGGACGCGGCCAGCGGCAGGGTCGATCTCGCCGATCTCGGGCGCCGGGCCCGCAAGCTGCTCGAGTCGTCGCGCAACCCGGACGACTCGCAGCTGTTCTAGGTGCTGCGGCGCGAGTTCTTCGCCCGAAGCGTGCACGAGGTCGCGCCCGAGCTGATCGGCGTCACGCTGCTCGTCGACGGCGTGGGCGGCCCGATCGTCGAGGTCGAGGCCTACGACTCGGAGGACCCGGCCGCACACGGCTTTCGGGGGCGGACGGCGCGCAACGCCTCCATGTTCGGCGCGCCCGGGCACGCCTACGTCTATCGGTCCTACGGGATCCACTGGTGCCTCAACTTCGTCTGCGAGGACGAGGGCAGCGCCGCCGCGGTGCTCATCCGCGCGCTGCAACCGCAGTACGGCTTCGATCTCATGCGGCAGCGTCGCGGCCTCGCCGACCCGCGCCTCCTCTGCGCCGGCCCGGGCCGGCTCTGTCAGGCGCTGGGCGTCAGCCGTGAGCACGACGGGCTGCCGCTCGACGAGCCGCCGTTCGAGCTGCGAACGGGGGAGGGCCTGCTCGAGGTCGTCGCCGCCCCGAGGATCGGGATCAGCGTCGCAACGGAGAGCCCGTGGCGCTACGCGGCGGCCGGCTCGCGCTTTCTCAGCCGGCCGCTACCGCGCCGCTAGAGCGCGCAACCACGAGCTCGATCCTCACGCCGGGCGCCGCCGCGAGCCCCGCGCGCGGCCGTTGCTCCAACACTCTGCCCGGCTCCCCGGTCTTCCACGTGATCGCGGCGCGGAGCTTCAGCCGCTTGAGTCGCAGCTGTGCGTCGCCGAGCTGCCGGCCGACGAGATCCGGGATCACGCCCTGGGTCGCCTTCGTGACGACGAGGATGATCCGGGCGTAGGACGAGCGATAGCCGGCCTTGGGTTGCTGGTCGACCACGATGCCGGGCTCCTGGAGCGGCGCGGCGGGCTTGAACACGAGCTCGGCCGTGAGGGGCTGCGCCTCGACCCGGGCCTGCGCCTCCGCGAGCCGGAGCTTGCGAACGTCGGGGACCTCGACTTCGTTGACGAGGCAGTTCGCGGTTCCGCTCGGGCCCCGGCCGGCGAAGTAGATGACCTCCTGCCGCGTGCGGCAGCGACCGTTGTCGAGAAGCAGCCGGTTGCCACGTCGCACGACCAGCTTGGCAGCGCCGTACGGCATTCCGGGATAGGGGAAGCCCTGCGGCTCGACGCGCTTCAACTTGATCCATTTCTCCACGAACGTCTTCCAGATCAGCGCGGGGAAGCTGCCGCCCGTGACGGGCTCGCCGTTGAACTCGGTCAGCATCGGCTTCAGCGTCGTCGGATAGCCCACCCAGACCGCGACGGCCAGCTGCGGCGTGTAGCCGACGAACCAGGCATCGCCGTAGTTCTCCGTCGTCCCGGTCTTGCCCGCGACCGCCCGGTTCGGCAGGGCGGCGCGCGTCCCGGTCCCGAACTGCACCGCCTTCTGCAGGATCGAGTTGACGATTCCGGCCTGGGTCGACGAGAGCGCCTCGAACGGCCTCGGCGTGTTGAAGTCGTTCCGGCCAGGAGCCCGCACCTCCACGATCACGCGCGGCTTGTTGCCGAACATCGCCCCGTCGACGCGGCGGCCGCCGTGCGCGAGGCTCGCATAGGCGCGCGCGAGCTCCAGCGGGTTCACCGCCTCGGTGCCGAGGCCGATCGAATAGACCCCTTGCAGCTTGCTCCGGATTCCCAGTCGCTGCGCAGTCGTTGCGACGTTCTTCGAGCCCACGAGCTGCGTCAGCTGCGCGTAGACCGAGTTGTCGGACTCGACCGTCGCCGTCTCGAGGTTGACCGAGCCGAGGTAGGCGTTGTTGTAGTTCGAGGGTGACCAGAGCCGGTCGCCGAGGTTGATCGCGATCGGCTTCGACTGGAAGTACGTCGCGGGGGAGATCCCCTCTCGGAGCGCCGTCGCGAGCACGAACGGCTTGAACGAGGACCCCGGCTGGCGGACGCCCTGGACAGCGAGATTGAACTGGCTCTTGCGGTAGTTGTTGCCGCCGACCATCGCCTTGACGGCGCCGTTGCGCGGGTCGATCGCGACGAGGGCTGCCGAAGGGCCGTCCGGGTTGGTCAGCCACTTCGAGATCGCATCCCGAGCTGCCTGCTGCAGGTCGAGGTCGATCGTCGTGTACACCCTGAGGCCGCCGCCGAACACCTTCGCCGAGCCGTACTGGTCGATCAACTGCTGCTTGACGTAGTTGACGAAATGCTGGGCGGGCCCCTCAGTCCCGGGGAGGCGCACGTCGTCGGGGTCGGGGAGCACCGCCGCGTCCGCCTCGGCGTACTGGGCCGGCGTGATCTTCGACTCCTCGAGCATCGCCCGCAGCACGACGCGGCGCCGGGCTCGCGCTCGATCGGGGCTTGCGACCGGGTCGTAGCGACCGGGGTCTGCGGGAATCCCGGCGAGGAGCGCGGCCTCGGCGACGGTCAGGTCCTTGGCGCCGTGCCCGAAGTACGCGAGTGCTGCCTGCTGCACCCCGTAGGCGCCGTTCCCGAAGTAGATCGTGTTCAGGTACTCCTGCAGGATCTTCTTCTTCGGCCAGCCGCCGGGCCGCTCGAGCTGCCAGGCGTAGGCGGCCTCACGCACCTTGCGGGCGATCGTCTTCTGGTCGCGGTCGAGCGCATTCTTGACGAATTGCTGCGTGATCGTGGAACCGCCTTCCACGACCTTCTTGTGGCGGACGTCGGCCACGAGGGCGCGCCCGATGCCGCGCAAATCGATCCCGTCGTGCTCCCAGAAGCGGCGATCCTCGATCGCGACGATCGCGTGGCGCATCGGGTCGGCGATCTGGTCGTAGCGGATCAGCGTCCGAGCCTCGGAGCCGCGCAGGACGGCCAGGATCCGCTTGCCGCTCGAGTCGTAGATGTAGCCGTTCACCTGCTTGTCGAGCTGGCGCTGGGGATCGAGCTTGCCGGCGTCGATCTCGGAGGCGACCGCGCGGATCAGCCCGAAGCTGAACGACACCGAGCCGACGATCCCGAGGACGGTCAGCAGCGCGAGGAGACGAAGCCTGCGGATCCGGCGACGCCGACGCGCCGGTTTCTTCTTGAACGGCCGCAAGCGGCCAATGGTAGCTCTACGAGGCCGCGATCACGGCGAGCACGTCGTCCGCGTAGCGCTCCAGCTTGGCCGGTCCGAACCCCTTGACGGCCGCGAGGTCGCGCTCGGACGTCGGCTTGGCCGATGCCAACTCGCGCAGCGTCGCGTCGTGCAGGACGACGAACGCGGGGACCTCGTCGGCGCGGGCGCGCTCGAGCCGCCACGTGCGCAACCGCTCGAAGAGGCTCTCGTCGCCCGGCCCTGCCGACCCGGGCGTGACGATCCGCGGCAGCTCGACGCCGGGAACGCCTCGGAGCAGCCGGAAGCCGTCGTCGCTCTCGAAGGCCTGGAGGGCGCCCGCGGTCTCGAGCAGCTGGATCCACCGTTTGACCTCCGCCTGACCGGCTGCGGCGAGAACACCAAAGTGCGGCGAACGCTGCGCCGACCGGGGCGCGCTCATCGAGCCCCGCAGTAGCGCCGCCAGGCCGGTGCGCCCGAGCGGCCAGCGCAGCTCGAGGACGGCCCCGTAGATCGTTCCGGCGACGTCGTTGGGCAGCGCCGCGGCCGCGACCGGTTCTGCCTCGACGGGCGCGAGCGGCGAGCACGTGTCGCACATGCCGCAGTCCTCGGCCAGCGTCTCCCCGAAGTGCTCCGCGACCTGACGGTGCCGGCAGAGCCTCGACTCCGCAAACCGGACGAGCCGCTCGGCGCGGGCCAGGGCCTCCTGCTCGTAGCGGGCCAGCAGCATGTCGATCCGCT
>JAWVCV010000321.1:0-3958 GCA_033858115.1 Gaiellaceae bacterium | reverse complement strand
ACCTCCTCGAGGGGCGAGTCGACGTCCTCGTCGACCTCGAACCGCGACCGCAGCAACTCGACACCCGCGGGCGCGATCGGCTCCCGCACCAGGACTCTCAGACCGGAGTCCCCTCGGCGTACACCTCGAGCGCGCGCGTCGCCGCGACTCCGCGCTCGATCGGGGCATCCAGCTCGCCGAGCACGAGCTCGACCGCGGAGAGTGCAGTTGCGATGTCGAACTCGTCGTACCAGCCGATGTGGCCGATCCGGAAGATCGCGCTCTTGAAGTCGCCCTGGCCGCTCGCGATTGTGACGCCGTGCCGCTCGCGCAGCGCCAGGGTCAGGTCGCCCGAGTCCATGCCCTCGGGCATCCGGACCGCCGTCACGACCGCAGCGCGATCATCGTCGGGTGAGAAGAGCTCCAGACCCATCGCCTTGATCCCGGCGCGGCAGGCGCGGCCGAGGCGGACGTGGCGCTCGAATGCCGCCTCGAGCCCGTCCTCCAGCAGGAGGCCCAGTGCCACGTCGAGAGCGACGATGAGCGACACGGCGGGTGTGAAGGCGCTGTCGAGCTTCTCCTGTGCCTTCCGCGTCCGCTCCCAGTCGAAGTAGAACCGCGGCAGCGTCGAGCGGGAAACGTGCTCCCAGGCGGCGTCCGAGACGGCTGCCGTCGCCAGGCCGGGAGGCGTCATCAAGGCCTTCTGCGAGCCCGCGATGACAACGTCGATGCCCCAGTCGTCCATCTCCAGCGGCACGGCACCGAGGCTGGAGACGCCATCCACCACGGCGAGCGCGCCCGCGTCCTTGACGACGGCGGCGAGCGCCTGGACGTCCGCGACCACGCCGGTCGAGGTCTCCGAGTGGACGAGGAAGACAAGAGAAACGGGCTCGATCTCGGCAAGCTTCGCGCGCAGATCGCCGGGCGCAGGAGTCTCGCCCCAGGCGTAGCGCAGCTGCTCGACCTCGCAGCCGTACGTGCGCGCCATCGTCGCCCAGCGCTCCCCGAATGAGCCGGCCGACACGGCCAGCACGCGCTCGCCGGGCGAGCACAGATTGACGATCGCCGACTCGAATGCGCCCGTCCCGGAGCAGGAGAAGAGGAGCACGGGCTGGGACGTCCGGTGCACCTCCTGCAGCCGCCCGAGCACCCGGCCGTACACCTCGCGGAAATCGGGTGAGCGGTGGTGCACCACCGGCTCGCCGAGCGCGGCGAGCACCTGCGGCGGCACGGGCGTCGGGCCCGGCGTGAACAAGTAGCGTTTCTGGGCCATTGCCCGGAGACTAGCGTGGCGCCGTGACGGCGAGCTTGTGTTCCAGAAACACAATGTCACTACGCTCTCGCCGTGGAGGCGCTCCTTGCATTCGGCGCAGCGCTGCTGGCGCTCCGGCTCGCGGGGCTCCTCGCGACGCGCCGGCGCCAGGGCGGCGGGCCGCACCTCGTGGCCTGGAGCGCGGGCCTGGCGGCGTACGCGCTCGGAGCCGCCGCGATCGCCTGGGGCGCTTCGGCGGGCTGGAACGACGGTGTCTTTCGCGCCTACTACCTCTTCGGCGGCCTACTCACGGCCGCGCTCCTCGGCGCCGGGTCGCTCCTCGGCGCCGGCGTGCGGGCAGCCGGGCCCGTCGTGCTCGTGTATGTCGGCCTGTCGCTCGGGATTGCGCTGGCGGTCCCGCTCGAGTCGCCGGTCTCCGGGACGTCGATTCCCGAGGCTCAGGACCACCTGGCGCTCTTCCCCGCCCGGATCCTCGCGCTCGTGGGCAATGTTGGGGGCTCGCTCGCGCTGATCGGCGTCGCGGTCGCCGGCCTCCGCCGCCGTCCGGTGGGCAACACCCTCCTGCTCGCCGGGTTCGTGGTCGCGGCCGCCGGAAGCGCCGTCGCGGGGCTCGGGGCCGCCGAAACCGCCGGCTTCGTCGCCATCGGCGCGCTCCTGCTCTACGCGGGCTCGATCGCGCGACGCTGACAGAGCTTACGTTTTGCAAACAGTCCGGTTGCTAGGCTAGGCGACGTTCCACAGGCCGCGCGGGCACCACTGCGGACATTCCGTGCCCGTCGCCACCGTCGTGTTCCCGATTCAGGAGGCTTCTTGAAGAACCTGTTCGTGCGCCTATTCGTAGTCGCAGCCGTGCTTGCTCTCTCACCGTCCGCGGTTGCGCCGACGCGCACCGCAGACGCCGCTCCAGTGAAGGCTGCAGCGAACAAGAGAGTGCTCGGCCAGATCGACCGCCTTCGCCGGACGACCTGGCGGCTGCAGGAGTTGATGGGCCGGCCGAAGACGCCGACTCACTACGCCGAGCGGCGCTCGCCCGACCATCAGTACCGCCTCTGGGTGCGCGACCTCTGGAAGCACCGCGCCACCCGGGCGCATCGCCAGGCGACCAATCCGCCCCGGAAGGCCGCCTGGCTTTGCATCCACCGCTACGAGCGGAATCCGGCCCAGGGCTGGGGCACGCGTACCGGCAACGGCTACTACGGCGGCCTCCAGATGGACATCGCGTTCCAGCGGGCCTACGGGCCGGAGCTGCTGCGCCGCCGGGGGACGGCCGACAACTGGCGCTGGTTCGAGCAGATGTGGGTCGCCGAGCGCGCGTATCGCTCCGGTCGCGGCTTCTACCCCTGGCCGAACACCGCCCGCTTCTGCGGCCTCATCTAGACGTCGTCCTCGTCGCGGGAGCGGTTGGCGCGCCGCTCCCGCAACCACACGGCGACGAAGATCGCCGCGATGCTCAAGACGAGCAACGACTCGGCGATCGCGCCGCCCACGCCTCCGTGCGCGACTACCCGCGCGAAAGCAACCACAGCCCGCCCACCGTGTAGACGACCATCAGGGCCAGCATGGCGTACTGGGAGCGGAGCGCGTCGCGCTCGGGCAGGATCGTGACGGCGCGGTCGTGTGCGGCGGCCAGGCCGGCGACATGGCCGGCGACGAGCGCTCCGACCTGGACGTACCAGACGCTGTTGGGCGAGAGCGGCGCGATGTTCGGCGCGTAGTCGAGCGTCCCGAACAAGTCCCAGCCGAAGCCGAAGGGGTCCGACGCAAGCGGTAGCGCGTACTGACCTTGCACGATCAGCAGCGTGAAGTAATGCGCCACGGCATAGACGAGAGCGATCGGGATCAGGCCCGACAGGAACTCCGGCGCGAGCTCGCGGTCGCTCCCGATCATCCGCTCGGCCAATGTCGTGGCGGCTCGATAGGCCAGAGCGACGGCGAGCACGCAACCGACGAGCCCGGCGAGGGAGAGCCCCGTCGAGACGAGGTCGGCCTTTCCGGGCGAGTCGAGGATGTACGGCTCTTCCAGACGAGCGCGGAGGTTCTGCCAGAAGGGAGAGCGGCTGAAGCCGTCGAACCCGACCGACCCGAGCATGACGGCCACGAACGCGAGCGTCCCCGGCTCTCTCAGGGGGGCAGCGAGCCCGGAGAGCGGCGTCCTCACGATCAGCCTGCCGTCGCGCGCGGCGAACGGCGCGAGCCGTGCGAGCAGGCCGAAGTAGAGGGTGAACGCGTCGCCGTGCTCCGTCCAGGTCCGGCGGCCGAACGCGGCCATCCCGAACCACATCGCGTAGCTGTAGAGCGCGATCGCGAGCGCCAGGGCGCGCGGGCTCGCGGGCTCCGAGTAACAGAGCTCGAGGGTCGCGAAGCAGAAGAGCAGGAACGCCCCCGGCCAGACGCCCAGGCGCTCGGGGTACGCGAGCGGCGGCGTCCACGTCTGACCGAGCCGCCGCCAGAGCCACTCGACGCCGTTCGCGATCGCCAGCCACGGGTTCAGCACCGGCCAGACGTTCCCGAGCAGCACCTGCACCGGCACGAGCCCGAGCCAGAAGATCACGTAGACGAACGTCGGCGCGAGATTCTGGGCCGACGACGGCTCGCCGAGGAGCGCGGTCAGGAAGACGAGCGCGAGCAGCGCCGCCGAGATCAGCCCGAGGAGGCCGCGCAGCACGCGGGAGCGAAGGATGCGCTCGAGGCCCTCGGGCAGCGGCC
>JAWVCV010000320.1:0-4498 GCA_033858115.1 Gaiellaceae bacterium | reverse complement strand
CGGGCGTTGAAGGTCGAGCTCTCGTTCGCGATCGGCGGGATCAAGAACCACGAGGTCTACTTCGAGCACCTCGGCGGCGACGGCGGCGATCCGAAAGGCGCAGTCGCGGATCTGATCAAGCGGGACTTCGGCTCCGCCGATGCGTGGCGCGCGGACCTGAAGGCGACGGGGCTCGCCGGCCGCGGCTGGGCCTGGACGGCCTACGACTGGGACGAGAGCCGGCTCTTCAACTACATCGGCGACGCCCAGAACACGTATCCGATCTGGAACGCGACGCCACTGATCGCGCTCGACGTGTACGAGCACGCCTACTTCCTCGACTTCAACACCGACCGAGCCGCGTACATCGACGCCTTCTTCGACAACCTCGACTGGTCCGTCGTGAACGACTGGGTCTCGAAGTACCAGATTCCGCTCAAGTAGCTCGATGACCGCCGTCCTCGTCGTCCTCGGCGGCTACCTGCTGGGGTCGGTGCCGTTCGGGTACTGGCTCGTGCGGGTCGCGAGGGGCGAGGACGTGCGGCGGGCCGGCAGCGGCAACATCGGCGGGACGAACGTCTGGCGGACGTACGGGCGTTACTACGGGATTCCGGTCGTCCTGTTCGACGTCGCCAAGGGCTTCGTGCCGGCGCTCGTCGGCACGCTCCTCGTCGGCGAGCTCGCCGGCGTGCTGGCCGGCGGCGCGGCGATGCTCGGACACTGGCGGCCGCTCTTCCTGCGCTTCCAGAAGGGCGGCAAGACGGTGGCGACGGCGGGCGGGACCTTCCTCGGCGTCGCGCCGCTCCTCGGACTGATCGGCGTGGGCGTCTGGATCGTCGTCTTCGTCCTCTCACGCTACGCGTCACTCGCGTCGATCGTGACGGCGCTCGCGCTTCCCTTCATCGGGCTCGCGCTCGGCGAGCCCTGGCCGGTGATCACGTTCGCCGCCATCGCCGCTGCTGCGGTTGTTGTTCTCCATAAAGGCAACATCGCCCGGCTCCGCGCTGGGACCGAGAGCCGATTCCGCCTCCGCCGCGCCTGACCGTTCACAAGCTTCCTGGTTCGCGTTCGGGTTTGGGCTGGGGCTTCGGCCCTAGCCGCTGGCGGTGGGGGAGCTCGCAAGCGCGGGGTCCCTCAGCCATTCCGCAAGCGAGGTGTGCCGCGCCGCCGGTGTGCCCGATTCGAGCTCGGCTCGCAGCTCGCCGACGGTGCCTTCGCGTTCGGCGAGCACGTCGTGCGCGTGGATCGTCTCGAAGTTGATCTGGCGCGCGAAGAGAAAGTCCTCGTCCGCGAGCGAGGGCATGGAGTCGAGCGCGCCCTTGAGCGAGAGCCGGACCGAGTCCTCGACGAACCGAGGCTGCAGATGCGCGTGCTCGACGACGAAGAGCTCGTCAGGCCGCTTCAGCAGCTCGTAGATGGGAGCGCTCATCGAGTCCTGGACGACTGTGACGAGATCGTTCGCATCCAGCAGCTGCTCGGTGCCGACGAAGAGCGAGCCCTTGCCGCGCTGGTTGTGCGTCGCGAGCGGAACGAGATCGAGGATCCGGTCGACGTCTTCGTAGCCCGCCTCCGCCAGCCGCTCGGCGGCGCGGCCGCGGACGAGTCCCTGCGCACACGGGCAGGCGTTGATCCCCGTCGCCTCGACTCCGACGACCCGCCGGACGCGCTCGGTCGTCGCGGCCGCGATCCCGACGAGCGACACCATCTCCTGCGTCGAGAGCTTGCTCACCGGCGTCGTCCGCCGGACGGGCCAGCGCGCCGTGATCCGCGCCTCCGCGCGGAGAGCGCTCTGTCGGCCGACGATGTGACGGGCGATGTGCTCGGCCAGCGACTCGACGTGCAGCGCCTCGGAGCCGACGACCGCCTCGATCGCCTCCTCGAAGAGCTCAGGGAAGCGCGACATGTGCACGCCCTTCTGACTGTGCGCGAGGTCGACGGTGCACTCGATCTCGGCGGCCATCACCGTCTCGTGCCCCTCGTGCCGGACCCTGACAGCCTTCTGCACTCCGGTCACGCCCGCCCGGGTCAGGGACAGGCGGATCTCGGGCTGCGACGCCTGGAGATCGCTAGCGACGCGTGAGATCTCCGTCATGCGGCTACGCTAGCACCGCCGTGGCAGCCGACTTCGCCCGTCTGGTCTCGCTCGCCTGCCATGACCTCCGGACCCCGCTCGCCACCGTGCAGGGCTTCGCACAGACCCTGCAGCGGCTCGATCAGCTCGACGAGGAGAAGAGAGCGCGTTACCTCGGGCTGATCGAGAGCGCATCGGCCGAGCTCGTCCAGCTGCTCGACCTGCTCTCACTGGCGGCGCGGATCGAGGGCGGCCGCTACGAGCCCGTCGTGCGCGAGGCCGACTCGCTCGAGCTGGCGCCCGAGGGAGCCACCGGTACGGGTGCGCCCGTGCAGGTCGATCCGGAGCCGGTCGAGCGCGCCCTCGCGGCGCTCGCTCGTGCGGCCGAGCGGCACGGGGGCGTCGTCGTGGCGATCTCGGTCGACGGCGCCCGGGTGACGATCGCGCCGGTCGTCGAGGGCGCTGCGGCGGTGGTGCTGGGCGTCGAGCAGAAGGATCTCGGCGCGGCGGTCGCGGTCAGCTTGTTGCGTGCCCTCGGCGGCGAGGTCGCGCTCGACGGTGAGCGGCTGACGGTCACGCTGCCGACGGCCTGAGCCGAAGCATCGCGGCCACGCCCAGCGCCGGGCCGGCCGCGAGCAGTGCGAAGGCCCAGCCCCAGCCGAGGCCGTCCGCCACATACGGGACGAGCCAGATCGTCACCACGGTGAGCGTGAAGCCGACCGCCAGCTGGAGCGTGAGCGCCGTCCCGACGTAGGACTGGTCGGCGTGCTCGGTGACGAGCGTCGAGAACTGGGCCGAGTCGGCGACCACCGCGAAGCCCCAGACGAGCGCAATCGCAAGCGCGACGCTGTGTGGGACGAAGCCGATCGAGAGGGCGCAGAGACCGGAGGCGACCATGCAGGCGGCCGTCGTCTCCGCGCGGCCGATCCGGTCGCCCGCGAGACCGCCGACGACGCAGCCGACACTGCCGGCCGCGATCACCGCGAAGGTTGCGAGCGCCGCGTCCGTGCGGTCGGCGTAGAGCTCCTCGCCGGCGAAGACGAGGAACCAGGTCCACGCAGCGTAGAGCTCCCACATGTGCCCGAAATAGCCGAGCGAGGCGAGGCGCACGGCCCGGTTGCGGAAGGCAAGCCCCACCTGCCGCGGGTCGAAGACGGCCGGCGGGAAGGGATAAGGGCCTTCGTGGACGCCCGCGAGCACGAGGAGCCCGCCGGCCGCAGTCAGGGCCGAGGTGATGCCGACCACCGCCTGCCAGTCGAGCCCCCCGAGCCCGTTGACGAGATGGGGTGCGGCCGACCCGAGCGTCAGCGCGCCGACGAGGATGCCGAGCGCCGTCCCGCGCCCGCGCACGAACCAGGTCGACATCAACTTCAGGGCCGGCGGGTAGACGCCGGCCAGGCAAAAGCCGGTGAGAAAGCGCAGCGGGATCGCGCTTTCGGGCCCGTCTGCCGCGAGCAGGCCGAGGTTGGCCAGGGCCGCGCCGAGCGAGCCGGCGACGATCACGTAGCGCGCCGCGTGCACGTCGGCGAGGTTGGCGACGGAGGACGCGAGCGCTCCGGCGACAAAGCCGAGCTGGACGGCGATCGTCAGCCATGCGGCCGCGGTGGTGCCGAGCTCCCACTCCAGGCGCAGCTGCGGCAGCACCGCCGACGCGGAGAACCACGTCGACATCGACAGCACGAGCGCAGCGGCGAGAAGCCCGAGCGCCCGATAGGCGTCCTTCACAGCGGCTCGGTCCAGACGAGCGCGGTGCCGTCGAGCACGACCGTCCCGTCTCCGTTCGTGATCGTGGTTCGCAGCCGCGTGATCGGCTTGTCGTCCCGTGCCTCGAGCACCTCCACCTCGGCCGTGATCTCGTCCCCCGGGCGAACCGGCGCCTTGAAGCTCCAGTCCACGTGGAGGAAGACGCTGCCCGGCCCGGGGAGGTCCTCGGCGACGACGGCGTTGAGCAGGCCCGACGTCACCCCGCCCTGCACGATCAGCCCGCCGAAGCGCGAGCGCGCCGCGGCCTCCTCGTCGTAGTGGAGGGGGTTCCGGTCGCCCGTGAGCTCGGTGAAGCGCGCGATGTCGTCTGCCTGGACGACACGGCTGCGGCGGGCGGTATCGCCGACCTCCAGCATGGAGCGGAGCGTAGTCCCCCATTTGCGCTCGTCGCAAGCACTAGGCTCCGCGCATGCCAATTCCGGCAGGGACCCACACCTTCGGGCCAGAGAACGGCGCACTCTCCGTGAAGACCGGACGCACCGGCGCCGCGGCCATGGCCGGACACGACCTTCTGCTCTACGTCACCGCTTGGCGGGCGACGCTGGAGGTCGCCGAGGGCTCCGCCGAAACCAGCCTCCTGCTCGACGCGGACGCCACGTCCCTGAGGGTGCAGGAGGGCACCGGCGGCATGCAGCCGCTGGGCGGACCCGACAAGGCGAGCATCCAGGAGACGATCGACGACGA
>JAWVCV010000319.1:0-2699 GCA_033858115.1 Gaiellaceae bacterium | reverse complement strand
GACCTGATCGCCTCGAGCCGCTCCTACGAGGCGAACGTCACCGCCATGCAGACCGCCAAGACCATGTTCTCCAAGACCTTCGACCTCCTCCGCTGATGCCGATTCCGCCGATCGATCCCAGCATGTCGGTCACCGGTCCTGAGTGGAGCGTCGGCTCCGTGCAGGCGCCGACCGAGGCCGGCAGCGCCGAGGCCGGCAGCGGCCAGGGCGGCTTCGGCGGGATGCTGAGCAACGCGATCAGCTCGCTCCAGCAGACGCAGACCGACGCCGCGCAGGCGTCGCAGGCGCTCGTCAGCGGCACGGCGACCGACCCGACGCAGGTCGTCATGGCGGTCGAGAAGGCACGCCTCTCGATGCAGATGGCGTCGCAGATCCGCAGCAAGGCCGTCGAGGCCTACACCGACATCTTCCACACCCAGATCTAGCCAGGGGCCATGCAGAACATCCGCAATCTGATCGCGAACATGACCCCGAGGGGTCGCCTGATGATGGGGGGCTCGATCGCCGCCGTCGTGCTGCTCGTGTTCTTCATGATGCGGATCGCCGGCTCGCCGAGCTACTCGACCGTGATGGCCGGCATCGACCCCGCACAGACGGGCAAGATCACCGCGGCGCTGGACGCCAAGGGGATCAAGTACGAGATCCAGAACAACGGCACCGCGCTCGCCGTCGAGAAGTCGCAGCTCGCCGACGCCCGCATCGCGCTCGCCTCCAAGGGCCTGCCGAACAGCGCGCAGCCCGGCTTCGAGCTGTTCGACAAGCAGAAGCTCGGCGCCAGCGACTTCCAGCAGCAGGTGACCTACCAGCGCGCGCTGGAGGGCCAGCTCGCCGGCACGATCTCGCAGATCGACGGCGTTGGCGGCGCGACCGTACAGCTCGTGCTCCCGCAGGACCAGCTCTTCGACGACGAGCAGTCGGCGGCCAAGGCGGCCGTGCTGCTGTCGGGCGGCTCGAACGCCATCCAGCCCGGCGCCGTGCGCGGCATCGCGCAGATGGTGTCCGGCAGCGTCAAGGGGCTCGCGCTGAACAACGTCTCGATCACCGACTCGACCGGCCAGCTCCTGTGGCCGAACGCCGCGGGCGGCGCAACCGACGGCCAGATGGTGGCCACCTCCAAGCAGGCCGCCGAGGCGCGCTACTCGCAGGGCGTCGAGTCGAACCTGAACGCGATGCTCACGCAGACGCTCGGGCCCGGCAAGGCGCAGGTGCAGGTGAACGCCGACCTGAACGCCGACCGCACGACCGAGGAGGAGCTGACCTACGGCAAGAAGGGCGTGCCGCTGGCGACCGAGAAGGACAACGAGACGCTGCGCGGCGGCGGTGCTGCCGGCGGCGGCGCGGCCGGCACCGCCTCGAACACCGTGCCCTCCTACGCGGGCGCCGGTGGCGGCGGCAACTCGAACTACAAGCATCAGAAGGGCCAGACGCAGTTCGGCGTGGACAAGAAGGTCACGAAGCGCCAGATCGCGCCGGGCGCCGTGAACAAGCTGAACGTCGCCGTGATCGTCGACAAGAGCGTGCCGAAGGCCGAGGTCGCCGCCGTGCGCTCAGCCGTCCAGAACGCCGCCGGGATCACCCCGCAGCGCGGCGACAAGCTGTCGGTCTCGCAGGTCGCGTTCGCGAAGCCCCCGGCCGCGCCGAAGAAGGCCGCCGCGGCGAGCATCATCGGCTACGCCAAGTACGCCGGCGCCGCCCTCGCGCTGCTGCTCTTCCTCTTCTTCGTCACCCGCCACCTCCGCCGCCGCGAGGACCAGGCGCTCGGGCAGCCGGTGTGGCTGCGCGAGATCGAGTCGCCCACCTCGCTGGCCGAGCTCGAGCGCGGCATGACGGGCGACGAGCCGACGATGGCCCTCTCGCGCGCCCGCCCGCTCGAGAACCCGCTGCGCGGCGAGCTAGAGGAACTGGTCGACCGTGAGCCGGAGCGCGTCGCGCACCAGGTCCGCGCATGGATGAACGAGGAGTAGTGGCCACCGAGCTCGAAACGCCCGCCGAGGCCCCGCGCATCGCGCTCGGCGCCGGCAGCTCCACGGGCAGCCTGAGCGGGCGCCAGAAGGCGGCCGTCCTGCTGGTGTCGCTCGGCCCCGAGCGCGCCGCCCAGCTTCTCGGCCACCTGCACGACGAGGAGATCGAGTCGCTGTCGCTGGAGATGGCGAAGATGCGTCAGGTCCCGGCGGACACGACCGAGGCCGTGATGGAGGAGGTCGTGCAGACGACCTCGGCGCTCGACTACGTCGGCCACGGCGGCTTCGAGTACGCGCGCGACGTGCTCGAGAAGTCGGTCGGCCCGGCCCGCGCCGCCGAGATCATGGGCCGCCTGTCCGCGGTCATCGAGATGCGGCCGTTCGAGTTCCTGCGCCGCACGCCGCCCGAGCAGATCTGCGCGTTCCTGCGCAACGAGGCGCCGCAGACGATGGCGCTGACGATCGCGAACCTGCACACGACGCTCGCCGCCGAGGTGCTCGCACAGCTCTCGCCCGAGACGCAGGCCGACGTGGCACTGCGGATCGCGACGATGAACGAGACGAGCCCGGACGTGATCCGCGAGGTCGAGTCGGTGATGCGCCAGAAGCTCGCGAACGTGATCTCGCAGGAGTACGCGGTCGCCGGTGGCGTCGGCTCGCTCGTCGACATCCTGAACCGCACCGACCGCGCCACCGAGCGCAACGTGCTCGACCAGCTCGCGGAGGCCGACGCCGACC
>JAWVCV010000318.1:0-2643 GCA_033858115.1 Gaiellaceae bacterium | reverse complement strand
GACCGGAACATCTCGCCGCGGACCGACGCCGTGATCGTCTCCTGGATCTCGGCCGCGCTCGGCCAGATGTCGCGCAGGTAGACGTCGTTCCCGTCTTCGTCCTCGCCGAGGGGCTCCTCGAGCAGGTCGAGGTCCATCCGGCCCGCGAGCGCGTAGGCGACCACGAGCGGCGGCGAGGCGAGGTAGTTCGCCTTCACCTCGGGATGGATGCGGGCCTCGAAGTTGCGGTTGCCGGAGAGCACGGAGCAGACGACGAGGTCGCCCTTCTCGACCGCGACCGAGATCGCCTCCGGCAGCGGGCCTGAGTTGCCGATGCAGGTCGTGCAGCCGTAGCCGACAGTGTGGAAGCCGAGCTGCTCGAGGTACTGCGTCAGGCCGGCGCGGTTGTAGTACTCGGTCACGACCTTCGACCCGGGCGCGAGGCTCGTCTTCACCCAGGGCTTGCTCCGCAGCCCGCGCTCGATCGCCTTCTTGGCCAGCAGTCCGGCGCCGACCATCACCTGCGGATTGGACGTGTTCGTGCAGGAGGTGATCGCAGCAATCACGACGCTCCCGTGCTCGAGCTCGTAGTCCGTCCCAGCCACCGGCA
This sequence comes from Gaiellaceae bacterium, assembly GCA_033858115.1. Taxonomy (GTDB): domain Bacteria; phylum Actinomycetota; class Thermoleophilia; order Gaiellales; family Gaiellaceae; genus Gaiellasilicea. Next base: position 2,054 of record JAWVCV010000318.1, on the reverse strand, counting down.
CTCGCTTCCTCCCAGGGCCGACGACGGCGACGGGCGTCGAGTCGGGCTCGGGCTCGGCGGCGCCGCCGGGCGCCTGCTCGGTGGTCGGATCGCTTGCCGGGAATGTGTCCGCGACGGCCTTGTCGCTGCTGCCGTTCGTGAGCGCGTTCTCGATGCCGAAGGTGCCGAGCGCGTCCAGGAAGGAGGTCCTCGCGTGGCTGAGCGGCACGCGGTCCTGCGGGCGGCGGGGCCCCGCGAGCGAGGGCTCGACGGTCGAGAGGTCGAGCTCGAGCACCTGCGAGTACGTCGGCTCCTCGCTCGGGTCGTGCCAGAGCATGTTCTCCTTGCAGTAGGCCTCGACGAGCGCGAGCCGTTCCTCGCTCCGGCCGGTCAGCCGGAGGTACTCGAGCGTCAGCTCGTCGACGGGGAAGAAGCCGCAGGTCGCACCGTACTCGGGCGACATGTTCCCGATCGTGGCGCGATCGGCGAGGGGCAGCGACGCCAGCCCGTGGCCGAAGTACTCGACGAACTTTCCGACCACGCCGGCCTGGCGCAGGATCTCGGTGACGGTCAGGACGAGGTCGGTCGCCGTGGCGCCCTCGGGCAGCTTGCCGATCAGCTTGAACCCCACAACCTGCGGGACGAGCATCGAGAGGGGCTCGCCCAGCATCGCCGCCTCGGCCTCGATCCCGCCCACGCCCCAGCCGAGGACGCCGAGCCCGTTCACCATCGTCGTGTGCGAGTCGGTGCCGACGAGCGTGTCCGGAAAAGCGGCGCCGTCCCGCTCCTCGATCACGCGCGCGAGGTACTCCAGGTTGACCTGGTGCACGATCCCCGTGCCCGGGGGCACCACCTTGAAGTCGCGGAACGCCTTCTGGCCCCAGCGCAGGAATGCATAGCGCTCGCGGTTGCGCTCGAACTCGAGCTCGACGTTGCGGGCGAAGGCCCCGTGCGTGCCGAAGACGTCGACCTGGACGGAGTGGTCGATCACGAGCTCGACCGGAATCAGCGGGTTGATCTTCTCGGCGTCGCCGCCGAAGTCAGCCATCGCGTTGCGCATCGCGGCGAGGTCGACGACCGCAGGGACCCCGGTGAAGTCCTGCAGCAGCACGCGCGCGGGCGCGAAGGAGATCTCGCGGTTCGGCTCGTCGGTCGGGACCCAGCCCGCGACAGCCTCCACGTCGGCTGCGCTGCCGTTCCGTAGCACGTTCTCGAGCAGGATCCGGAGCGTGTAGGGAAGGCGCGCGACGTCCCACTGCTGCTGGAGCGCGTCGAGCCTGTGGATCTCGAGGCTGCGGTTGCCGACGGAGAGCGTCGAGCGGGAGGAGAACTCGTCGGTCACGCCCTCGAATCTATCGAAGCGGCTCAGGCCAGGCGGGACTTGAGCTCCTGCTCCCAGAACCGGAAGAATCCGTCCTGGTCCGGCCCCACCTGGTGCAGGGCGATGTGGTCGAAGCCGGCCTGCTCCCACTCGCGCACCGCCTCGACGATCGGCTCGGGATCGGGGCCGCAGGGGACGTCCTTCGTGGCCATCTCCTTCGTGACGCTCTCGGCGACCGCGTCGAAGTCGGAAGGCCGGGGTAGCTCCTGGTTGATCGTGCCGCCGAGACCGGTGTGGCGCCAGAGCCGGAAGACGGTCTGCTTCGCCTCGTCCTCGTCCTCCGCCCAGCACAGGCGGACCTGGCCATAGAGGGGTCCCTTGCCTCCCGCCTCGCGGTACGCGGAGACGAGCTTCTCGTCCGGCGTCGTGTTGACGAGCGCGTCGCCCAGCCGGCCGGCGAGCTCCGCCGCGTTGGGCTTCGCCGCCGCGACTGCGATCGGCACGGGCTCGTCGGGAAGCGTGTAGAGACGGGCGTGGTCGACCGTGTAGTGCTTGCCGCGGTGCGTCTGCTCGCCGCCCTCCCAGAGCAGGCGGATCACCTCGATCGCCTCCTCCAGCAGCTCGACCCGCTCGTCCGGAGCCGGCCAGCGGTCGCCAAGCACGTGCTCGTTCAGGTTCTCGCCCGTGCCGAGACCGAGCGTGAAGCGGCCCGGCAGCAGCGCGCCGCAGGTCGCTGCCGCGTGAGCGATGATCG
>JAWVCV010000317.1:0-5451 GCA_033858115.1 Gaiellaceae bacterium | reverse complement strand
CCACGAGCGCGATCACGTCCAGCGTCGACATCACGAGCCCGGCGCCGTTGCCGAGAATGCCGACCTCGCCGTCGAGCTTGACGTAGGTGACGCCCTTCTCCCGCGCCAGCGCCTCGAGCGGATCGGCAGCCGCGTCGTCGCGCATCTCCTCGATGTCCGGGTGCTTGTAGAGCGCGTTGTCGTCGACCGTGAACTTCGAGTCGAGCGCCTTCACCTCGCCATCGGGCGTCACGATCAGCGGGTTGATCTCGCAGAGCATCGCGTCGCAGGCGACGAAGGCGTCATAGAGCTTCCCGACGATCGCCGCAATCTGCTTCTGCTCGCCGGCGTCCTCGACGCCCGCCCCGTAAACGAGGCGTCGCGCCTGCCAGGGCTGGAAGCCCTCGAGCGGGTCGACGTGGAGGCGCACCAGCGCGTCCGGCGTCTTCTCCGCGACCTCTTCGATGTCGATGCCGCCCTCGGTCGTGAACATGAAGAGCGGTTTCTTGGCGCCGCGATCGAACGTGATCGAAAGGTAGTACTCCTTCTCGATGTCCGAGGCGCGCTCGATCCAGAGCGTGCGCACGACGTGGCCACGGATGTCGAGGCCGAGGATCTGCCGCGCCTTCTCCTCCGCGTCGGCCGGGTCGTCCGCGAGCTTGATTCCGCCGGCCTTGCCCCGGCCGCCGGTCAGCACCTGGGCCTTGACGACCACCGGGCCGCCGAGCTCTTCGGCCGCGGCGCGAGCCTCCTCCGGCGTGCGCGCAGGCCGCCCCTCCGAGACCGGGATCCCGAAGCGGTCGAAGAGCTGCTTACCCTGATACTCGTAGAGGTCCAAAGCGGACGGTGACTGTAGCTGCGTAGATTGAGCCGATGCGCCGCCCACTGTTCCTGGCCGTCGCGCTCCTCCTGGCCGGTTGCGGCGGCGCCGAGCCGGCGCCGCTCCGCCCCGCCCGGCCCGCCGAGCCGCAGCAGGCGAAGCTCGGCTGGCGGGAGAGCTATCCCACCTCGGGGCCTCGGCTCGTCTTCGCGGTCGACAGGCTGACGGTGCGCGACGACGGCTGGTCCGTCGACGTCGCCGTGACGAACCTGACGCCGATTCCCTTCACGAGCCCCGCAGCGACGGACCTTGCGTACGGCCTGATGCTCTTCGCAACCGACGACCTCGGGGAGCTCGAAGACGCGGCGCGCGACGGGGGCCTTCCCGCGCTCCGTCGGGCCACGACCATCGAACCGCCGCCGCCCATCGTGCTCAAGCCGAAGGAGACGTGGCGCGCGACGCTCTCCGCCGCCGGCTCGCTCGCCGACGGAAGCTACGTCCGCGTCTCGTTCGGCCCGCTTCGCTCGCAAGGCCCGCCGCCGCCCGGAATCGAGCCCGTCGTCGTCTGGATCACCGACCGGGCGCACCGGCTCTGATTGGGCTGTAACCTCAGCCACCCACGATCGCCCCACCAAGGAGGAGCGATGGAAGACGAGACGACAACGCTGGCCGACGACGAGATCCTGTCCGTCGGGAACGAGGAGACCACGCCCGCTCCGGACGACGCGGACGGCGACGACACGGATACCACCGACGGTGACGCAGACGACGCCGACGCGGACGACTCCGACTCCGACGACGCGTAGAGCCCTCGCTCGCGCGATCGAGCCGCTCGACCACGAGCGCTTCCTCGACGAGCACTGGGAACGGAAGCCGCTCGTCGTCCCGCGCGCGGAGGACGGTCGATTCGACGACCTTCTCTCCGTCCGGGACGTCGAGCGGCTCGTCACGGAGACGGGCCTGAGGTTGCCCGGGTTCCGCCTCGTCAAGGCGGGCGAGACGATCTCCGACTACACGACCGACCTGCCCTGGCGCCCGGCGGCGTTCACAGGCGTGGCGGATGTCCGTCGCGTCCTCGAAGAGTTCGAAGCCGGCGCGACGATCGTGCTCCAGGGGCTGCACCACCTCTGGCTTCCGCTCGCTCGGTACTGCCGCCAGCTCGAGGCGTTCCTCGGCCACCCGGTGCAGGCCAACGCCTATTACACCCCCGCCGGCTCACAAGGGCTCCCCGTGCACCACGACACGCACGAGGTGATCTCCCTCCAGGTCGCGGGCGAGAAGCGCTGGCTCGTCTACGAGCCGGCGCTCGAGCTGCCGCTGAAGAACCAGCGCTACCGCTCGGCGCTCGGCGCCCCGGGCGAGCCCGTCCTCGACGTGACGCTGAAGGCCGGCGACACGATGTACCTCCCCCGCGGCTGGCTCCATCAGGCGCTCACCTCCGGCTCCGACTCGCTGCACGTGACGGTCGGCGTCAACGTCCGCCGCTGGGTCGACGAGGCGCGCGCCGAGCTCGTCGCGGTGGAGGCGGAGCTCGAGTTCCGGCAGGCGATCGACAGCGAGGAGCCGCCTGCGTTGCCGGTGCTCGACGCGGAGGAGGTCCGCCGCCGCGCGCGCGACCGCTTCGTCTTCAGCCGGCGGCCGATCCTGGACGGACAGCTCTCGGAGCTGCGCGCACTCGGCTCGCTGACGCCCGAGACGGAGCTCGAGCGGCGCGACACGGTGATCGCCGACCTGCACGGGACGACGCTCGTCTTCGAAGGACGCCGGCTTCGGTTCCCCGAGCGGCTCGCGGCGGAGCTTCGGTTCCTCGTCCTCAGCGACGGACCCTTCACCGCCTCGCAGCTACCCGGCTCGCTCGACGAGGCCGGCCGGCTGGTGCTGCTCAGGAAGCTCGTGCGCGAGGGCTTCCTCCGACGTAGTGGAGCGGCCGCCTGAGTCGTTGCGTCGAGCAGGTCAGCTGCGTCGGCTCGCCCTCCGCCCGGGTCACCTCGACCTCGTAGACCACTCCTGCGGCCCCGACTTCCGCGCGCCACCGCTCGTCGTCGCGCTCGATCCGCAGCACGCGCACCTCGTCGACCCCGAGCAGCCCCGTCTGCTCGCGCACGGCCAGCTCCGCAGCCTGAGCGGCAAAGCCGTAGCAGGAGCGGCCGCGGTAGAGCGGCAGGTGCACGCGCCGCTGCAGTGACGCTTCCACGACTGCCCAGGCCTCCGACGGAGCGACGCGGCCGTAGTACGCGCCGTCCGGCAGGGCGACGAGGTTGCCCGCGAAGCGGTCGCCGCCGACGTGCGTGGCCTGCCAGGCCCAGTCGGGCTCGAGCTGCTCGCGGACGGCGTCGTAGAGCGGCCGGCCGAACTTCGCGCAGCAACGGTCGTGCTTGCCGTGCGTGCAGACGAGGAAGAGCGGGTGCTCGACGGGCGTGCCCGCCGTCTCGAAGTCGACACCGATCAGGTCGTCGTGGCGCTCCAGCTCGAGCCGGCGGAGCGAGCCGCCTGTGGTGGTCGTGCGGGCCACGAACGCGACCAGGCCGTCCTGTGCCCGGCGCTCGCCTCGCCGGATGAAGAGGATCCGCGCGTGCGCGACCCGCTTGCGCTCCGCCACCAGGTGCGCCTTCAGCTCGGGGCTCAGGGTCGACCCGTCCACTGCATCGTGGGCCCAGAGGCCCCGGTACTCGACGAGGATCCAGGTGTCGACGCGGCTTGCCGTCGCGGCCAGCGGCTCGGCATGGTCGCGCGACGTCTCGGCGCAGAGCCGCTTACTCGCCCAGGACGCGGCAGATCACCTGCCCGCTCGAGACGGACTCGCCTGCAGAGACCGTGACGTCGGCGACCGTGCCTCCCCGGTGCGCCCTGATCTCGTTCTCCATCTTCATCGCCTCGACGACGCACAGCACCTGCCCCGCCTCGACCTGCTCGCCCTCCGCCACCTCGACCTTCAGGACCGTCCCCTGCATCGGGCTGACGACGGCCTCGCTCCCGGCGCCGGCGGAGCCGCGCGACTCACGCGCGCGACGCCGGCGGCCGAGCTCGAGCCATGGCGGCTCCGGATCGAGCACGGTGACGTCGAATCGTTTCCCCCCGACCTCCACCGCGGTCGTGCGCGGGCGCACCGCGCGGCGTTCGAGATAGTTGCTGTCAGCAACTATCTCCTTCGTGAGCGCGGCGGCCTGCGCGGCGAGCTCCTCCGACTCGACGACGCCGTGACAGGTCTCGCCGGCGATGAAGCAGGGATGCCTGAGGAGTGCGCGGTGGAAGCCGAGAAGGGTCGGCAGGCCGCCGAGCTCGAACTCGTCGAGCGCGCGCAGCATCCGCATTCGGGCGTGCTCGCGGTCGACGCCATGGACGATCAGCTTGGCGATCATCGGGTCGTAGAGGCCACTGATCTCGCTGCCGGCGACGACGCCGGAGTCCACGCGCACCCCCGGCCCGCCGGGCTCGCGGTAGTGGGTGATCCGGCCGGGCGCGGGCAGGAAGCCGCTCGCGACGTCCTCGGCGTTGATCCGGCACTCGATCGCATGGCCGCGGAGCTGCACGTCCTCCTGGCGGACGGACAGCGGCTCCCCGGCCGCGATCAGGACCTGCTCGCGCACGAGATCAATCCCGGTCACCTCCTCGGTCACCGTGTGCTCGACCTGGATGCGGGTGTTCATCTCCATGAAGTAGTAATCCCCGTCGGCGGTGAGCAGACCCTCGATCGTCCCAGCCGAGCGATACCCGGCCGCCCGCGCCACGTCGACCGCGATCTGGCCGATGCGTCCCCGCAGAGCCTCGTCGACGGCCGGCGAGGGCGTCTCCTCGATCAGCTTCTGATGCCGCCGCTGGATCGTGCAGTCGCGCTCGCCGAGGTGGATCACGTTCCCGTGCGAGTCGGCAAGCACCTGCACTTCCACGTGGCGTGGGTCGACGAGGTACCGCTCGATGTAGACCCGGCCGTCCGCGAAGTACTTCTCACCCTCGCGCTGCGCCGACTCGAAGGCACGCTCCGCCTCCGCGGGGCCGCCGACGAGCTTCATTCCCTTGCCGCCACCGCCGGCGGCGGCCTTGACGATCAGCGGGTAGCCGACCTCCTCGCCGAGCTCGAGCACCTCGCCGACCGATTCGACCGGATCGGTTGCGCCGGGGATGATTGGGACGCCCGCAGCCTGCATCGCCGTCCGAGCGCGCGTCTTCGAGCCCATCAGCTCGATCGCCGCCGGCGGCGGGCCGATCCACACGAGCCCGGCGTCTTCGACCGCGCCCGCGAAGGCTGCGTTCTCGGCGAGGAAGCCGTAGCCCGGGTGCACCGCCTGCGCGCCCGACCGCAGCGCGGTCTCCACCAGGACGTCGATCTTCAGATAGCTCTCGGCGGCGGGCGCCGGACCGATCAGGAAGGCCTCGTCCGCGAACCCCGCGTGCAGCGCGTCGCGGTCGGCCTCGGAGTACACCGCGACCGAGCCCGCGCCGAGCTCGCGCAACGTCCGGAAGATACGGACGGCGATCTCGCCGCGGTTCGCGACCAGAACCTTGTCGAACATGTGGGCACCGTATTGTCTCGCCCATGAGCCCGGCGGATCAGCTGACCGTGGCGCGGGCGCTCTCCGTGCCCGTCGTCGTCGTCCTCTTCGCGTGGGCGTTCCACGGCCACGCCTACTGGGCGACCGGCGTCTTCTGCATCG
>JAWVCV010000316.1:0-4083 GCA_033858115.1 Gaiellaceae bacterium | reverse complement strand
AGCGTCTCCCCGAAGTGCTCCGCGACCTGACGGTGCCGGCAGAGCCTCGACTCCGCAAACCGGACGAGCCGCTCGGCGCGGGCCAGGGCCTCCTGCTCGTAGCGGGCCAGCAGCATGTCGATCCGCTCAGCAGCGTCGGCCGGCGGCTCGGGCACCTCGATCTGCATCGCCCGGCCGGCGTCGAAGCCGCGGCGCACGAGCCCGACCTGCTCCAGCATCCCCACGAGGACGCGCGGGTCGGGGCCGTCGCCCAGCTCGTCCGGCGTGACCTCGGAGCGGCCGCGCAGCCGCGAGTACACCGAGCGGAGGTCGGCCACCGTGGGGATGTCGGACTGCGCAAAGCGGCGCAGCTGCGCCGCGTCGGAGCGGCTTGCCAGCAGGAGCGTGTCGGAGGCGCGGCCGTCGCGGCCGGCGCGGCCGACCATCTGCACGTAGCTCTCGAGCGACTCCGGATAGTTGTAGAGCGCGACCAGGCGGATGTCAGGCTTGTCGATCCCCATCCCGAACGCGGTTGTCGCGACGACGGTCTGGATCCGTCCTTCGATGAACGCCTCCTGCGCCGCCGAGCGCTCGGCCGGCTCGAGCCCCGCGTGGTAGTGGACGGCCGAGAGATCGTGGACGCGCAGGGTTCGGGCGAGCGTCTCGCAGGTCCGGCGAGAGCGGGCGTAGACGATCGCGGACGCGCCGCGCAGCTCGTGCAGGCGCCGCACGAGTAGTCGCAGCCTCGCTTCTTCGCCGTCGACGAGCTCGACGTCGTAGCGGAGATTCGGCCGGACGACGCTCGTGCGCACGACCTCGGGCTCGCGGCCGAGAGCGGCGGCGATCTCGCGCTCGGTCGCGGGCGTGGCCGTCGCGGTCATGCCGAGGATCGCAGGCTTCCCGAGCGCGTCGAGCGCGCGGCGGATGAACAGGTAGTCCGGCCGGAAGTCGTGTCCCCACATGCTCACGCAGTGCACCTCGTCGATGACCACGAGCCCGACGTCGATGCCCGAGATGGCGTCGAGGAAGTGCCGTTGCCGGAGCCGTTCCGGCGCGACGTAGAGCAGCCGGTAGCGGCCCTCCGACACGCCCCGCAGCCGCGCCGCGGCCTCCTCGGGATCGAGCGACGAGTTGATCAGCGTCGCCTGCGCCGCGACCTCCGGCGGCAGCTTGTCGACCTGGTCCTTCATCAGCGCGATCAGTGGGCTGAGGACGAGCGTCGGCGTCGGCCTGAGCATGGCCGCCAGCTGGTAGGTGAGTGACTTGCCCGATCCCGTCGGCATCAACGCGAGCGTGTCGCGACCGTCCACGGCGGCGCGCACGACCTGCTCCTGGCCGGGGCGAAACTCCTCGAATCCGAACAGCCGGGTCAGTGCGGGCTTGAGCTCGCTCATGCGAACGAGTGTACGGAGCGGGTCGGAACGCATCCGACACAGCTTCGTCACGGATGAGCGCCGCTAGGCGGACGCGGTGAAGAGCGGCTTGCCGGTGGGCGCGTCGACGCCGCCGTCCGGCTCGAGCGTGACCGCGACCGTCTGGCCGGGCTCGACCCGTCGGGAGAGCATCGCCACGCCCGGCTTCTCGAAGAGCCCGGCGGGCTTCGGCACGCCGTTCTCGAAGACCCAGATCTCGTAGTCCCTGCCCCGCGGCGCCGGTGCGAGCTTGTGCACGACGAGCGCGGCCTTGCCGGTGGGCGCGACGACGAGCTGCGCCTCGCCGTTCGCGGTCGCGACCATGCGCGCGTTCGGGTCCGACAGCAGGGCCAGTCGATCCTCGGCGGCGCCGAGGTCGCGCGAAAGCGACGTCGCCCAGATCCCGAGCGCGATCGCCGCGACAGCGCCCACTGCAGCGGCGATGGACAGCGTGCGTGGCGGGATCCGGCGCCGGAGCGGCACCACGTTCGTTCGCTCGCTGCGCGCCTGCTCGAGGATCCGCGCGCGGAGCGCCGGCGGGGGCGCGGGCCCGCCGGCGGCATGCGCGAGCGACCCCGTGACCTGCCAGAACCCCTGGAGCTCGTCTCGGCAGACGTCGCAGGAAGCGAGGTGCTCCTCGTAGCGCGCGCGCTCGTCCGGGTCGAGCGCGTCGAGCGCGTAGCCGGCGGTCAGGTCGTGGAGGTCCATGAGCTCCTCTCCGCTCCATCATCGAGCAGCTCCCGCAGGCGCGAAAGGCCCGAGAACATCCTGCTCTTGATCGTCCCGAGGGGCTGTCCCAGCCGCTCCGCGAGCTCCGACTGGCTGTAACCGCCGTAGTAGGCCAGCTCGATCGCCTCGCGCTGCTGGTCGGGCAGCTGCTTGAGGGCGGTCTGGACGCGCTCTCGATCGAGTCGCAGCCACGCTGCCTCCTCGGCCGAGGCCTCGGCCGGCTCGGGAGCTCCCTCGAGCGATTCCGTTCGGCGCCGCTGCTCGCGCCTGACGACGTCGACCGCGCGCCGGTGCACCAGGGTGAGGATCCACGTCGATGCCTTCGCGCGCTCGGGAATGAACGATCCGGCGCTGCGCCACAGGCCCATGAACGCCTCCTGCACCGCGTCTTCGGCCAGCGCCTCGTCGCGCAGCACGCGGTACGCGAGCCCGTACGCGGTCGCGCCGATGCGGTCGTACAGCTCCGCGAGCGCGGATTCGTCCGATCGTGAGACGAGCGCGACAAGGGCCTCGTCTGAGAGATGGGCGAGATCGCGGCGTCGCATCGACACCGATGACGCTACAGCGAGCACGCTCCTTGTTCGACCCAAACCCCCGATCGGTTCGCCTCGGAACGGGCTCGAACCGATCCCGCCGGGCCGGCGAACCACGGCCGTCCACCAACGAGCAAGGGAGTGGGGAAGCATGAAGAAAGCAGCATTGGCGGCCGTCGCCGTCGGGGCCACGGTGGCCGCCGCGCTCGCGGCAGCCGTCGTCGGCTCCGGCCCGAGCGCCGGCATCGCCTCGAGCCATCGTGACGCGCCGCTGATCTCGGAGGACCCGAGCGCGGACAACACGGACCTGTACGCATTCCGGAGCCCGGACAAGCCGAGCACCGTGACGATCGTCTCCAACTGGATCCCGGGCGAGGATCCCGCGGCCGGTCCGAACTACTACACGTTCTCCCCGAACGCGAAGTACAAGATCAACATCGATCGGACGGGCGATGCGCGCCCCGACATCGTCTACGAGTTCCGCTTCGGCCGCACCGCAGGCCCGGCGTTCCTCGGCAACACCGTCCAGAGCTGGTCGATGTGGCGGAACAAGAGCCTCTTCGCCCGCGGGAAGACGCCGCCTAACAACATCGGTCCGCGCTCGACTCCGAACTACCGGAGCCTCGCATCGAAGTCGATCGTCACGAAGGGCGGCGTCGCGATCTTCGCCGGCCAGCGGGACGATGCGTTCTACGGCGACATCGGCTCGATCTTCGACCTGGTCGCGTTCCGCAAGGGGACGGGCAACGCCGGCGGCGGCAAGGATTTCTTCGCCGGCTACGGCGTTCACGCAATCGCGCTGCAGATCCCGATCGCCGACCTGAAGGCGAAGAGCACGACGATCGGCATCTGGGCCTCGACCGAGCGCCCGAACGTCACTGTCGGCGGCAAGCTGCGCCGCGGGTGGACTCAGGTCTCACGGCTGGGCAACCCGCTCGTGAACGAGGTCGTCGTGCCGACGCCTTTCAAGGACGCGTGGAACCGCTCGGCGCCCGTGAACGACAAGCAGTACGCGGGTCCCGTGGTCACTCCGGTCCTCGCGAAGCTGATGAACCAGCTCTACAAGGTGAACGCGCCCGAGACGAACCGGGACGACCTCGTCGCCGTGTTCGGCACGGGCGTGAAGGGCCTCAACTTCACCGGCAACACGGTCGCGGACATGCTGCGGCTGAACTACTCGATCCCGGTTACCTCGGCGGGCAAGGTCAGCCGCATGGGCGTGATCGGCGGCGACAACGCCGGCTTCCCGAACGGGCGCCGGCTCGGCGACGACGTGATCGACATCGCCGAGCAGGTCATGGCCGGGTTCCTCAAGGGGAACAAGGTCCCGCTCGGCGACGGCGTCGACTCCGGTGACGTGCCGGCGCTTGGGTCCTTCCCCTACGAGGCCGACCCGGCCTCCGGGTTCGCCAACACCAAGGGTCAGCAGA
>JAWVCV010000315.1:0-4559 GCA_033858115.1 Gaiellaceae bacterium | reverse complement strand
AGTACTCGACCTACCGCGACGTGAACGAGACGGCCGAGCGGCTGGGCGCGCAGCTGAACGCCTACACGTCGCACGACATCGTCGCCTTCCACATCACATGCCGCGCCGAGGCGCTGATGCCGGCGGTCGACCTGCTCACGGACTTCGTGGCGAATGCCCGCATCGACGCAGGCGAGCTCGACCGCGAGCGCGGCGTCGTGATCCAGGAGATCCACCGCTCCGACGACACGCCGTCTAGCGTCGCGGACAAGCTGCTCGACAAGGCGATCTACGGCGACCACCCGCTCGGCAGGCCGGTGCTCGGGCCTGCGGAGCACATCGAGACCTTCCAGCGCGAGGGGATCGTCGCCTTCCGAGAGCGCCGCTGGGCGCCCGGGCATGGCGGCGCGTTTCTCGCCGGAGACCTCTCGCATGCCGACGAGGGCCAGCTCGCCGAGCTCTTCTCGCGCTTCCCCGCACGCGAGGACCCGCCGGCGCCCGACCCCGCTCCGGACCCCGAGCGTCGCATCCTCGTCGAGCCGCGCGAGACGAACCAGTCCCACCTGCGGCTCGCCTGGCGGCCCGACGTGGACCAGACGGACCTGGCGACCCGCGCCGCCCTCGCCGTCTACGCAACGCTCCTCGGCGGCTCGATGGGCTCACGCCTGTTCGACGAGATCCGCGAGCAACGGGGCCTCTGCTACGCGATCCGCTCATACGGGTGGAGCCACGCGGACACATCGACGCTCGAGGTCTCGGCGGGCCTCGACTCGAGCAAGCTCGACGAGGCCTACAAGCGGATCCGCGAGATCGTCGCCGAGCTGTCCGACGAGGGCCCGCACGACGGCGAGGTGGAGCGAGCGCGCGCCTACGCCGCTGGGTCGACCGTGCTGTCACTGGAGTCGACGGGCGCGGTCGCACGCCGTGCCGCCGGCCAGAAGGTCACCTTCGGCGAGATCCAGTCGCCGGACGAGCTGATCGACGCGCTCGACTCCGTGACCGAGGACGACGTGCGCGAGATCGCGCGCTGCGTGCAGGGTGATCCGGTCGTCGCGTGCGTCGGGCCGCACGAAGTGACCGACTTCGATTAGCCGCGTCGCGACACGGGAACAGGGGCTGAGATGACCTCCCTGAAGATTCGCGAGTTCACCGACCCGGCGTGCCCGTTCGCGTTCTCGGCCGAGCCCGCGCGTCTCAAGCTGCGCTGGCTCTACGGCGACCAGATCGAGTGGGAGGTGCGGATGGTCGTGCTGTCCGAGTCGCCCGACGACTACGTCGCGAAGGGCTTCACGCCCGAGCGGCAGGTCGCGGCCCTCGAGATGATCCAGCGCCGCTACGGGATGCCGATCGACGCGCGCAAGCGGCCCCGGATGATGGCCACCGTGCACGCCTGCCGGGCGGTCGTGGCGGCTCGGCTACGGGCCCCGGACCGCGCGCCGGCACTGCTGCGGCGCCTGCGCATCCGCGCGATGGCCGGGGACATGATCGACGAGCCGGGCGTGATCGCCCTCTGCGCCCGCGAGGCGGGCATCGACCCGATGGTGCTCTTCCGGGCGGAGGCTGACGACCCGGCGGTGGAGGTAGCGCTGCGCGCGGACATGGCGGCGGCCCGCGCTCCGTCGGCAGCCTCGCTCGCGATGGAGCACAAACTGGCTCCGGCGGCCGAGCTCGGCTTTCGCTACACGTGCCCGTCATACGAGATCGAGCGGACCGGCGGATCGTGGCCGCGCTTCGACGTCCCGGGCTTCCAACCCGTCGAGGTGTACGAGGCGGCCATCGCCAACCTCGCCCCGGAGCTCGATCGCCGGCCGGCCCCGGAGTCGGTCGAGGAGGTGCTCGCATGGGCGGACGAGCCGCTGGCGAGTGCCGAGGTCGCTGCGATCTGCGGGTTGAGCCTGCCCGAAGCCGAGGGAGAGCTGAGCGCGGTGGGTGAGGCACGCGACGGCTGGTGGTCGCTGCGCGCGGCTGCCCGGAAGATCGCCGCCTGACCGTCCTCGCGCTGATCCACGACGAGGATGCCGGCCCCGGCGTCTTCTCCGGCTACGACGAGGTTGCGAGCCTGTCGCTCGGCCGGCCGCCGCGTCGCGATGCCTACGAGGCGGTGATCGTCTTCGGCGGCGAGGCGAATGTCGACGACGACTACGACTGGCTCGCCGAGGAAAAGGCTTGGCTCGGCGACCTGCTCGAGCGTGACACGCCGCTGCTCGGCGTGTGCCTCGGCGCGCAGCTGATAGCCGAGGTCGCGGGCGCCCGAGTGGAGCGGCTGCCCCGGCCCGAGGTGGGCTGGCACCGGGTCGAGCGCGTCGACGACGAGCCGATCCTCGCGTTCGAATGGCACCGCTACGGCTTCTCCGACGCTCCCCCGGGCGCAGTCGAGATCGCCCGCAACGACGTCGGCTGCCAGGCGTTCAGGCTCGGGAACGCTTGGGGCATCCAGTTCCATGCGGAGGTCGACGAGCCGACAGTGCTTGGCTGGATCCGCGACTACGGCCCGGAGGCTGGGGTCGACGCTGAGGCGCTGGCCGCGCAGACGGCGCGCGAGATCGGGCGGTGGAACGAGTTCGGACGGAGGCTGTGCGCGCGGTTTTTGGCTACTGCTCGCTGACCCGCACGCCCCGCCGCGGATCCACGCTCAGCGCCCGCCGCCCCGCGAGCAGCTCCAGCAGCTCGCCGCCGGCGAGGTCGCGGCGCCAGCCGCGCAGCGTGCGCACGTCGGGTTCCGGGCGGCCTTCGCGAGCGGCGCTCACTATCGCCTGGAGGTCCGCCCGCGCGGCCACCAGCTCGTAGGCGAGGCCGGCGCCGAGCGCCCGTGAGCGCACGAGCGACTCGGCGAGCGAGATGACCGGGGCGTCGCGCGCGTCCACCTCGGTGCGCTGCACGTCCTCGGCCGGTGGCGGCTCGGCTTCGCGGCCGCGCTCCACCGCCTCGATGATCTGCCGTCCCCGGCGGCGCCCCGTGTCCGGCCGGATCCCGCGGATCCGCTCGAGCTCCGGCAGCGTCCCCGGCTGGCGCTTGGCGATCTCCACAAGCGCGATGTCCGGCAGGACGGCGCCCACAGGGCGGTCCTCGGCCTCGGCCGTCGTCTCGCGCCACGCCGCCAGCTCGCGGGCGATCGCGCGCGGCCTCGACCGGAGTTGGTTCACGCGCGGTAGCCGCCGGTAGGCGCTGTCGGGGTTGCGCTCGTCGGTGATGTCGTCGAGCCGCCGGCATTCCTCGCGCGCCCATTCGAGCCGCCCGCTGTCGCGCAGCCGCGTCTGGAGCTCGTCGGTGAGCGCCAGCAGGTCCTCCACGTCCTTGCGTGCGTAGTCGAGCTGCTCCGCGGTCAGCGGCCGCCGGTCCCAGCGCGTGAAGCCCGCCGACTTGGCGAGCCGCACCCCCAGGGCGGCCTGCAGGAGGTTGCCGTACCCGGCCTGCGCGCTGAACCCCGCGAAGCCCGCGGCAACCTGCGTGTCGAACACATTGCTGGGCGCCAGCCCCCACGCGCGCCGCAGGATCGCGACGTCCTGGCCGCCGGAGTGGATCACGACCTCCACATCGGGGTCGGCCCAGATCGCCGCCAGCGGCTCGTGGTCGAAGCCGTCGATCGGATCGAGCAGCTCGATGTGCTGGCCGCCCTCGACCTCCACAACCACCTGCACGAGCCCGAGCAGCGCCCGGTAGCGGCTCTCGGAGACGAACTCCGTGTCGATCCCGAAGCGCCCCGCCGCGCGGGCGTGCTCGGCGATCTCCAGGGGAGTCAGCGTCCGGACCGGAGCGTTTTCGGTGCCGGCGGGTTTCATCGGGGATGCCTCATGCGAAGTTGACGCTCAGTCGTACCCTCACGCCGGTGCGCACACTAGTGATCACGGCTCTCGCCTTCGCGCTTCTGGCGCTCTCGCCGGCCGCCGAGGCGAATGCGAAGGCGATCAAGAAGACGCCCCCGAACTTCTTCGGCGTGGTGGGCGACGGCCCACTCTTCAACGCCGGCTTCGACCTCGGTGCGCAGTACAGCCGGATGGTCAGCACGGGCGTACAGTCGATGCGAACCGTCTTCAACTGGGCCGCGATGCAGCCGTACCAGACCTTCGAGGAGATCCCCGAGGAGCAGCGCAGCCGGTTCCGCGACGAGGGCGGCGTGCCGACCGACTACACGGAGCTCGACCGGCTCGTATCCGGCGCGGCGCAGCGGCGAATCTCTCTGCTCCCCGTGATCATGGTGGCGCCGCGGTGGGCAGCCCGGCATCCGGGCCAGTTCGCCTCGCCGCCCACGGATCCGGAGCAGTACGCGGCCTTTGCCGGTGCGCTCGCGAGACGGTACGGGCCTGGCGGCTCGTTCTGGAGCGAGCACACCGAGCTGATTCGGATGCCGATCCGCTCCTGGCAGTTCTGGAACGAGCCGAGCTTCAACACGTTCTGGTCGGACCAGCCTTTCGCTGAGGACTACGTCGCGCTGCTGCGTGCGTCTCGTGCAGCGGTGAAGGCGGTCGACCCGCGCGCGACGATCGTGCTCGCAGGACTGCCCAACAAGAGCTGGAGCTCGCTCGAGAAGATCTACAAGGCGGGCGGGCGGAAGCTGTTCGACATCGCCGCGTTCCACCCCT
>JAWVCV010000314.1:0-3965 GCA_033858115.1 Gaiellaceae bacterium | reverse complement strand
GCCACGCTCAACTCCCCGACGACGCTCGCGCGCCGGTCCTCCGGAATCCGGCCAACACCCGCCGCGGTCACTGCCTCCGGCCGCGCGCCGGTCACGTCGGCGCCGTCGACGGTCACCGTGCCTCCAGCGGGCGGCCGCATCCCCGAGAGCGCCTCGGCGAGCTCGGTCTGGCCATTGCCGGAGACGCCTGCAATCCCGAGGATCTCGCCCCCGCGCACCTCGAACGAAACGTCGCGCACGGCCGGAAGGCCGAGCGAGCTGTCCGCGGAGAGCCGGTCGACGCGCAGCAGCGTCTTCGTTCCGACGGTTGCCCGGCCGCTGCGCGTGACGTCTGTCATCGGACGGCCGATCATCAGCCGGCCGAGCTCCCGCTCGTCGGTGTCCGCCGTGGCGAGGGTGCCGGCGACCGCGCCGTGGCGCAGCACCGTCACCTCGTCGCTGATCTCCATCACCTCGCGCAGCTTGTGGCTGATGAACACGATCGCCAGCCCCTCGTCTCGAAGCCGGCGCAGCGCTGCGAGCAAAGCGTCCACCTGTTGCGGCACGAGCACCGCGGTCGGCTCGTCGAGCACGAGCACGCGGCAATTGCGGGCGAGCGCCTTGACGATCTCCACGCGCTGGCGCTCGCCGATCGAGAGATCACGCACACGGCGCTCCGGTGCGATTGCGATCCCGACGCGCTCGCTCGCCTCGGCCACCCGCACGCTCGCGGCGGCGAGGTCGAGCCGGAAGCCGCCTTCCTCGCCTAGGGCGATGTTCTCCGCCACGGTCATCGGGGCGACGAGTGAGAAATGCTGCGTCACCATGCCGATTCCCGCGCGGATCGCGTCCCGGGGCGAGCGGATCTGGGCGGGCCGGCCGTCGATGTGGATCTCACCCGCATCGGTGGTCGCGAGGCCGTAGAGGATCCGCATGAGCGTGGTCTTGCCGGCGCCGTTCTCGCCGAGGAGCGCGTGAATCGTCCCCGGCTCGAGTGTCAGGTCGACGCCGTCGTTCGCAACCACGTCGCCGAACCGCTTGACGATGCCGCGCATCGCGACGGCGGCCCCGTCGCCGGGGCCGCTCGTCTGCGACGCGTTCGGAGTGCCGCTACTTCTCCGGGGCAACGACCGACCCGGCCGGCTGCTCTTCGGCGATGTTGACGCGGAAGAGACCGTCGCGGATCTCCTGCTCGCGCTTCTGGACGAGGTCGGTGACGTCCTGGGGGATGCCGCCCGTCACGTCGCTGTTCAGCGATGCGAGGCTGGCGCCGCCCTTGCCCATCATGCTGAAGTCCTTCAGATCCTGGGCGGTGTAGGAGCCCTTGGTGACCTGGTCGATCACGAACTTCGTCGTCGGCCCCATGTTCCAGACCGGGCCCGTCAGCACGTTCTGTGGGGCCAGCTGCTTCTGGTCGCTCATGTTGCCGAAGGCGAGCAGCCCCTTCTCCTTCGCCGCCTCGATCACGCCGAAGCGCTCGGCGAAGAGAACGTCCGCGCCGGCGTCGATCTGCGCCAGCGCCGCCTCCTTCGCGGCCGCCGGGTCGAACCAGCTGCTGATGAACGTGACCTTGGTCGTCACCTTCGGGTTGGTCTCCTGCGCCCCCTGGACGAAGGCGTTGACGATCCGGTTCACCTCGGGCACGGGGTAGCCGCCGACCACGCCGAGAACGTTCGACTTCGTCAGCTTGCCGGCGATCAGGCCGCTCAGGTACGCGGGCTCGTGGATCCAGTTGTCGAAGACGGAGAAGTTCGGCTCAGCTGGTCCGCCGCCCGACCCGAAGACGAAGGCGATCTCCGGGAAGTCCGCGGCGACGCCGCGCACCGCCTCTTCATTCCCGAAGCCGTCGCCGAAGATGATGTCCGGCTTGTCCTCCTGGGCGACCTCGCGAAGGGTGCGGTCCATGTCGCCGGAGTAGCCGAGCGCGTCGACGAACTTGTAGTCGATCCGGCCTGCCTTCTGCTCCTCCTGCAGCGCGGCGTGGATGACACCGTCCCACGGCTCCTCGATCGCGGTGGCATAGGCCCCGAAGACGGACAGCTTCTTCGCGCCGCTCTCGGTCGTCGCTGTGGATCCCTTCTGGTCGTTACCTCCACAGCCGCCGGCCGCGAGCGCGAGCGCGGCGACCGCGATCAACCACCACGGTCTCCGTGCCGAAGCCAGTCTCGTCATGGTGCCTCCTCCTCGAACGTCAACTTGGGAGCCCGAGTCTAAACCTCTCGCAGGGCGGCGATGCGACGCTGGAGAGGCGGATGCGTGACGAACAACGCGGCGAGTCCCTCCTCGGCGAAGGGGTTGACGGTGTAGAGCGGCTCGGTGGCCGGGCTCGCCTGGAAGGAGACGAGGTCGCTCGCCCGGTCGAGCCGCAGCAGGGCGTCGGCGAGGGCGTGCGGCGAGCCGCAGAGACCCACCGCGATCCGGTCGGCGGCGAGTTCGCGCTTGGGCGAGAGGAGCAAGTGCACGAAGGCCGCGGCGACAGGCCCGAGGACGGCGAGCAGGGCCCGCTCGAGCCAGCCGCCGATCCGCGACGCCTCGACGAGGACGACGGCCAGCAGCACCGCGCTGGTCTGGACGAGCACGTCGCGTGTGCGGACATGCGCCAGCTCGTGGGCGAGGACTCCCTGGAGCTCTGCGGGCGTCAAGGCGCCGAGCAGGCCGGTCGAGAGTGCGATCGCGGAGCCGTTTGGCCCCCGGCCGGCCGCGAGGGCGCGCGGGAAGCCGTCCGGGATCAGATAGAGCTTGGGCGGAAGGACGCCCAGCTTGGCCGCGAGCGCGTCGACGGTGGAGCGCAGGATCGGATCCTCCGCGAGCGCGTACTCGCGCGCGCCCAGCATGCCGAGGAGCGCGCGGTCGGCGTAGGCGTAGACCGCGAGGGCGGCGAGGAGCGAGCAGAAGACGAAGATCGAGGCCGCCCGGTAGCCGTCGAGCGCCCAGCCGGCCGCGCCGAAGACGGCGGCGACGATGAGCACGAGCGCCCAGGCCTTGGCGAGGTTTCGGGCGGCGGCGAGCCGCATGGGCTAACTGTCGTCGTCGCCGAGGCCGTCGCGCTCGTCCTCGCCGAGCCCGCGCGGTGGCCAGTCCGGCTCCGGCGCGTCGCAGCGGCTGGAGCAGTGGAGCGACGCGACGTTCTGCAACGGCACCAGGATGTGGCCGTTCAGCTCGATGTGGGGGACGTCCTCGATCGAGCAGTAGGCCGTGAGCACGCCTTCCTGGTACTCGCCGCCGAAGAGCGCCACCTCGATCTGCTCGCCCTTGTACTTGTTCGTGTAGTCCTCCACGGGCCGCTCAGTCTATCTCCACGAATCCGTCGTCTCGAACGGCGAGCTTGTAGACGGCGCAGTTCGCCCAACGCTCGATGCGGACCCCGAGCGCGTGGTGCCAGAGCGCGTTCAGCGCGCCGCCGTGGGAGACGATCAGCACCTGCTCTCCGGGGTGCGCGGCCGCGATCGACTGCACAGCGGCAAGAACGCGCTCGCGCACCTCGTCGTCCGTCTCCCCGTCGTGCCGCTCTCCCGGCCGCTCGGCGACGTCGTCGCTCGTGAGCCCCTCCCACGAGCCGAACGAGCGCTCGCGTAAGCGTCGGTCGAGGCGTACCTCGAGGCCGTGGCTCGCCGCGACTGCCTCCGCCGTCGCCCGGGCGCGGCTCAGGTCGCTCGCGTAGATCGCGTCCAGCTCCACGTGCTCGAGCTCCTGGGCCAGCGCGTGCGCCTGTTGACGTCCCAGCTCGTTCAGGACGATGTCCGACGAGCCCTGAATCCGGAACTCGCGGTTCCAGTCGGTCTCGCCGTGACGTGCCAGGAGCAGAGTGGTCACGTCGGTACGCTAGCCGTCGATGGATCTGGGACTCCGAGGAAAGGCCTGCATCGTCACCGGCTCGACGGGCGGCATCGGGCTCGAGACGGCCAGTCTGCTGGTCGCCGAAGGCGCCCGCGTCGTCACCTGCGGACGGAGCGACGCGCCCGGCATCGGCGAGTCGCTGCACGTGC
>JAWVCV010000313.1:0-3579 GCA_033858115.1 Gaiellaceae bacterium | reverse complement strand
GCGAGCTCGCGCGAGCGCTCCTGGAGGAGGCGCGCGATCCGGTAGAGGTACTTGGCGCGCTCGGCCGGCGAGATCGACGCCCAGCCGTCCTCGAAAGCGGCGCGCGCAGCCTTGACGGCGAGGTCGACATCCTCCTCCCCCGCCTGCGCGACCTCGGCGAGCTTCTCCTCGGTCGCCGGCGAGATCGACGGGAACCACTCCCCGGACTTCGGCTCGACGAACTTCCCGCCCACGAACAGGCCGTACCGCTCCTGCAGCTGGACGATGTCGCGCGCCTCCGGCGCGGGCGCGTACTCCCACTCCGTCAGGGCCGGGACCGGCGCGTGCCGCTGCTCGAGCTCAGTCAAGGGTGAAGTAGTCCGGAGATTGGTAACGACCTGTCTTTTGCTTGCGGATCTGCATCAGGACGTCGTTCAGGAGCGAGGAGGCGCCGAAGCGGAAGAGATCCGGCGTCATCCACTGGAGGCCGAGCGTCTCGTGCAGGACGACGAGGTACTGGATCGCCTGCTTGGCCGTGCGGATCCCGCCGGCGGGCTTCATGCCGACGACGCGGCCGGTCTCGTCGTGCACGTCGCGGATCGCCTCGAGCATGCAGAGGGTGACGGGCAACGTCGCAGCCGGGTTGATCTTGCCGGTGGAGGTCTTGATGAAGTCGGCGCCGGCGGCCATCGCGAGCAGTGAGGCGCGGCGCACGTTGTCGTAGGTGCCCAGCTCGCCGGTCTCCAGGATCACCTTCAGGTGCGCGCTGCCGCATGCCTCCTTCACCTGCACGATCTCGTCGTAGACCTTCGCGTAGCGGCCGGAGAGGAAGGCGCCTCGGTCGATCACCATGTCGACCTCGTCTGCGCCCAGGGCGACGACGTCGCGCACCTCGGTCACCTTGACGTCGAGCGGCGCCTGGCCGGACGGGAAGTACGTCGCAACCGAGGCCACCTTGACGCCGGAGCCTTCGAGCCGGAGCTTCGCCGTCGCGACGAGATTCGGGTAGACGCAGACGGCGGCTACCGACGGCACCGAAGGGTCGAGGGGGTCGGGGCGCATCGCCTTCGAGGAGAGTGCGGCGACTTTGCCTGGCGTGTCGGCGCCCTCGAGCGTCGTCAGGTCCATCATCCGAACGGCGAGCTCGAACGCCTGCAGCTTCGATTCCTTCTTGATCGACCGCTTCGCGAGCGTCGCCGCGCGCTCCTCGAGCGCGACGGCGTCGACCGAGCCGATTCGCGGCAGCCGGGGCTCGAGCGGCAGCTCGAACCCGCGCGGCAATGCGGGCGCCTGGGCCATGGTGAAAGTGTACGCCGAGGGACTAGAACCGGGCCGAGCGGGAATCAGGCGGCGAGTGAAGTGGCGCGGACGCACGAGCTCGGGCCGGATCGAGGACCGCCGCGGCAGCGGTGGCGGCCTCGGTGGCGGCCTGCCATTCCCGCTGCCGATGGGCAAGGCCGGTGGGGGCGGGCTCGGCCTGATCATCCTGCTCGTCGTCTACCTGCTCGCCGGCGGCCTGCCGGGCGGGGGCGGCGGGCTCGGCGTCGACCCGGGCACCGGCCAGCTGCCGCAGGCGCCACCCTCTTCCGGCACGGCTGTCGACGACGTCCCCACGGACGACCCCGGCAAGTTCGTCGACGTCGTCTCCGGTGAGATCGATGCGACGTGGCGGAAGATCTTCGCCGAGAGCGGCAAGAGCTACGAGCAGCCGACGGTGGTGCTCTTCGACAACGCCGTGCAGACCGCCTGCGGCAATGCCCCGTCGTCGGTGGGGCCGTTCTACTGCCCTGGCGACCGCAAGGTCTATCTCGACCTCACCTTCCTCGAGCAGCTACAGCAGCAGCTCGGCGCTCAGGGGGACTTCGCGCGCGCGTACGTGATCGCGCACGAGTTCGGCCACCACGTCCAGAACCTGCTCGGCGTCATGGACGACGTCGACCTCGCCCGTCAGGAGAACCCCGACGACGCGAACGAGCTGTCCGTCCGGCTCGAGCTTCAGGCGGACTGCCTCGCCGGCGTCTGGGCCCACTCCGCGAACGCGCAGGGCAACTTCCTCGAGCCGGGCGACATCGAGGAGGGGCTCACCGCGGCGGCCGCGGTCGGCGACGACCGGATCCAGCGCCAGCAGGGGGGCGCCGTCAATCCGGACTCGTTCACGCACGGGACGGGCGAGCAGCGGGTGAAGTGGTTCCGCGCCGGTTTCGACGGCGGCGACCCGACCGCCTGCGACACGTTCAAGGGCGACGTCTAGAGGCCGAGCCGCTCGAGCGTCGCGTCGTCGCGGCGCCACTTGGGCCGCACCTTGACGACGAGCTCGAGGAAGACCTTGTGGCCGAGGAGCGCCTCGATCTCCGGCCGCGCGCGGGTGCCGATCTCGCGGATCATCGCGCCCTTCTTGCCGACGAGGATCTGCTTCTGCGACTCGGTCTCGACGAGCACGAACGCCCGCAGCAGCTTCTCGTCCAGCTCGTCGATCTCGACCGAGATCGAGTGCGGCACCTCGTCGCGAGTGAGCTGGAGCGCCTTCTCGCGGATCAGCTCCGTGATCCGCTGCTCCGAGGTCTGATCGGTCGCGGACTCGCGCTCGAAGAAGGGCTGGCCCTCGGGCAGGAGGTGCAGCAGGTCGCCGCGCAGCTCGTCGATCCCGTCCTTCGTCTTCGCGCTGACCGGGTGGAGGGCGTGAAAGTCGCCGAGCTGGGCGGCAGTCTTCATCTGGCTGATGATGTGCCCCGGCGTCAGGTTGTCGACCTTGTTCAGGGCGATGATCACCGGCTTGCCGAGCGCGAAGACACGGCGCGCGATGAAGCGGTCCCCGGCCCCGATCCGATCGCGCGCAGAGAGGACGAAGAGGACGACGTCGATGTCCTCGAACGACGAGTCGACCGTGTTCTGCATCCGCTCGGTCAGCTTGTCCATCGGCCGCTGGAAGCCGGGAAGGTCGACGAGCACGAGCTGGTAGTCCTCGGCGTTCGCGACCCCGTAGATCCGCCGGCGGGTCGTGTTCGGCACCGCGGAGGTGATCGCGATCTTCTCGCCGACGAGCGCGTTCACGAGCGTCGACTTGCCGACATTGGGCCGGCCGGCGACTGCGACGAAGCCGGACTTCACTGGTCCGGAAAGTCCCAGCCGTCCGGCAGCAGCTCGTCGGCCGCATAGGTCGCGATCGACCCGTCGGCGCGGCGGAAGCTCACCTCCGGCACCCGGAACTCGTGCAGCCACTGGCGGCAGCCGCCGCAGGGCGAGGCGTTGATCCCGATCGCGGCGATCGTGCCGGGGCCGTAGCCGGCGACGACCGCGGCCGTCAGCGCGCTCTTCTCGGCGCAGACGCCGAGCGGATACGCGGCGTTTTCGACGTTGACCCCCTCGAAGTACTCGCCGTCCGTCGTCCGGACCACCGCGCCGACGTGGTAGTTCGAGTAGGGCGCGTAGGCCCGCCCCGCCACCGCCTCAGCCTGTTCCACCAACTCGGTCATTGCGCCACCTGGAAGACGGCGAGCGTCACGAGCGCGCCGAGCAGGCCGCCGTAGGCGACCTCGACGGAGGAGTGGACTCCCGATTCGACGCGTGTCTGGGCCACGAGCAAGGCCATGATGAAGGTCA
>JAWVCV010000312.1:0-5213 GCA_033858115.1 Gaiellaceae bacterium | reverse complement strand
CGGAAGCGGACGATCGAGTGCACGACCGAGCTCGGGTGCACGACGACCTCGATCCGCTCGTAGGGCACCCCGAAGAGAAAATGCGCCTCGATCAGCTCGAGCCCCTTGTTGGCGAGAGTGGCCGAGTCGATCGTGATCTTGGGGCCCATGGTCCATGTCGGGTGCGCGAGCGCGTCCTCCACGCCCACCTCCGCAAGCTCGGCGCGCGTCCGGCCGCGGAAGGGGCCTCCCGACGCCGTCAGCACGAGCGACTCGACCGTCTCGGCCGAGCGCCCGTCCAGGCACTGATAGAGGGCCGAGTGCTCGGAGTCGACAGGAAGGATCAAGCCTCCGCCCCGCTCCCGCGCCGAGAGCGCGAGGTCGCCGGCGGCGACGAGGCTCTCCTTGTTCGCGAGCGCGAGCGTCACGCCTCGCTCGAGCGCCCACAGCGTCGCGCCCACCCCGGCGAAGCCGACGACGGCGTTCAGCACGACGTCAGGCTGCGCGGCCTCGAGCAACTCGGTCAGGTCGCCGCCCACCTGGACATGCTCGACGGCGTGCTCGGCCGCGAGCGCGCCGAGGTCCGACGAGCCCGACGCGAGGGCGCAGAGCTCGAGCTCCGGGTTCCGCTCCACGACCTCGATCGCCTGCCGGCCGATCGAGCCGGTGGCGCCGAGCAGCGCTATTCGCCTCACGGACACAGTCTGCCTATGACAGTGCGATGACCACGTAGAAAGCGGCGACGGCCGCGAAGAGGTGCGCATCGATGCGATCGAGCATGCCCCCGTGTCCCCCGAGCAGCCGTCCCGAATCCTTCACCTGCAAGTCCCGCTTGATCGCGGACTCGAAGAGGTCGCCTGCCGCCCCGGCGAGCGCGAGCACGGCTCCGAGCACGAGGGACTCGGGAATGGTCAGGAAGCCCTGGTCGTAGAGGGTGAAGAAGGTCACGGCTACCGCGACGATCGAGCCGGCCACAAACCCCTCCCACGTCTTGCCGGGAGAGAGAGCCGGCGCAAGCTTGTGCCGGCCGACGAGCCGGCCGATGAAGTACGCGGCGGTGTCGTCCGCGAACACGGCCAGCAGGACGGCGAAGATGGCGAGTCGTCCGTGCTCGGGGATGTCGCGCAGCAGCAGGAGATGCCCGAGCCCGAGGCCGATCCAGGCGACGCCGAGCACGGTCGATCCCATCGTGATCGTCCCCGACTGGCGCGTCTCGGCGATCCCGTAGAGCAGAAACGCGAGCAGCAGCGTCAGCGTGAAGCCGCCGACCATCCAGGTCGAGCCGCCGAGCTGGGCGCCAAGGAGCGTGGTCGTCGCACCGGCGTAGCCGGCGAGCACGAGCGGCCGCAGGCTTCGCGCCATGACGTACAGCTCGTGCAGGGCGACGAGCGCTGCGAAGAGCCCGAGCCCGAACAGCCACCAGCCGCCCAGATAGACGATCCAGAGCACCAGGGGCAGCGCCACGACGGTGACGAGGACACGCGAGAGGAGTTGACTCATCGTCCGCCGAACCGCCGCCGCCGGCTGGCGTAGTCGGCCAGCGCGCGCTGCAGCTCCGCCTCGCCGAAGTCCGGCCAGAGCGTCTCGACGAAGACGAGCTCCGCGTAGGCGAGCTGCCAGAGCAGGAAGTTCGAGAGCCGCAGCTCGCCGGAGGTGCGGATCAGCAGATCGGGATCGGGCAGCTCCGGCGCGTAGAGGTGCGCCGCGAGCAGCTCTTCGTCGACCTCGTCGGCGGAGACGCCCGACGCGAGCAGCCGACGCGCCGCCTCGACGAGCTCGGCTCGGCCGCCGTAGTCGAAGGCGATCCAGAGCAGGAGCCGGTCGTTCGAGGCGGTCTCGGCCTCGAGCCCCTCCATCTGCTGCCGGAGCGCATCCGGCGCCCGGTCGCGGCGGCCGATGAAGCGCGTCCGCACCCCCTGCTTCGCCAGGTCGGGCAGCTCGCGCTCGATCGTGTCGCCGAAGATCTCCATCAGCGCCTCGACCTCGTCGGCCGGCCGGGACCAGTTCTCGGTGGAGAAGGCGTAGACGGCGAGCGACCGCACGCCGAGGTCGATCGCCGCCTCGACCGTCCGCCGCAGTGCGCGCGTGCCCTCGCGGTGCCCTTCGGCAACCGGCAGGCCGCGCTGCTCCGCCCAGCGGCCGTTGCCGTCCATGATGATGGCGACGCTGCGGGCGAGGTCGGTCGATTTGAGGTCGGTGGCGACCTCAGACCTCCATAATCTCGGCTTCTTTGTGCTTGATCAGCTCGTCGATCGACTTCGTGTGCTCGTCGGTGAGCTTCTGCACCTGCGCTTCGCCGCGGCGCTCCTCGTCGTCGCCGACGTCTCCGTTCTTGACGAGCTCCTCGAGATGCTTCATCACGTCGCGGCGCACGTTCCGGATCGCGACCTTGCCTTCCTCACCGTAGCGCCGCACGAGCTTGACGAGCTCCTTGCGCCGCTCCTCGGTCAGCTGCGGGATCGGGAGCCGGATCAGCTTGCCGTCGTTCGAGGGCGTGAGACCGAGGTCGGATTCCTGCACGGCCTTCTCGATTGCCTTGATCTGGCTGGGATCGAACGGCTGCACGGTGAGCATGCGCGCCTCCGGCGCCCCGATCGTCGCCATGTTCTTCAGCTGCGTCGGCGTGCCGTAGTAGTCGATCGTGATCCGGTCGAGGAGCGCGACCGACGCACGGCCCGTGCGGACGCTGTTGAACTCGGTCCGGGTCGTGTCGATCGACTTGTCCATCCGGCGCTTGGCGTCCTCCAGGAACTCCTCGATCGTCGGCATCAGCGCTCCTTCGTTGCGGGGGTCGAGATGATGGTTCCTACCTGTTCGCCCGTGGCGACGCGGAAGATGTTGCCCTCCGCGAGCTCGAAGACGTGGATCGGCACGCTGTTCTCCATGCAGAGGGAGAGCGCGGTCGTGTCCATCACGCGCAGGCCGCGCTCGATCGCCTCGAGGTGCGTCAGAGCAGGCAGGAACGTCGCGTTGGGGTCGGTACGCGGATCGCCGTCGTAGACGCCCTTGGTCCCGCTCTTGCCCATCAGGATCGCCTCGGCGCCGATCTCGAGCGCACGCAGGGCCGCGGCGGTGTCGGTCGTGAAGAACGGGTTGCCGGTGCCTGCGGCGAAGATCACGATCCTGCCCTTCTCGAGATGCCGCATCGCACGGCGGCGGATGTACGGCTCCGCCACCTCCGAGACCTCGAGCGCAGACTGGACGCGCGTGTCGGCGCCTGCCCGCTCGAGCGCGTCCTGCAGCGAGACGGCGTTGAGGACGGTGGCGAGCATGCCCGCGTAGTCCGCAGTCGCGCGGTCCATCCCCTCCGAGGCGGCGGCGATCCCCCGGTAGATGTTGCCGCCGCCGACGACGATCGCGACCTCGAGGCCTTCCGTCTGCACATCGACGATCTCACGAGCGATCGCCCCGACCCGCTTCGGATCGATGCCGTACTCGTGATCGCCCATCAGGGCCTCACCCGAGAGCTTCAGGAGGACACGGCGGAAGGCGGGAGCGGCGCCCGTCGGCGACCGCTCCGTCTCGGCATGCGTGGCCACAGGCCTATTCTGCGACAGAGAGGCGCCGGAAAGCCACCACGCGCGCACCGGCGTCGGCGAGCGCCTCGCCCACAGTCTTCGCCGAGTCGTGGATCCAGGGCTGCTCGGTCAGCGCGCCACCCGGCTGGGCGGCGAAGAAGCGCTTCCCGAGCATTCCCTCGACGATCTTCTCCTTCGCCTGCTCGGGCTTGCCCTCGAGCTCGTCCGAGTTCAGGTAGACCTGCCGCTCGGCCTCGACCACGTCGGCGGGAACGTCCTCCCGCGTCGTCCATTCCGGCGCCGCAAAGGAGATGTGCATCGCCAGCTGGCGCGCCAGCTCCTCGTCGCCGCCCTCGAGCTTCACGATCACGCCGATCTTGTTCGCGGGAGGATGCGTGTAGGCGTTGACGACCTGGCCGTTGTTCGTCTCGTAGCGCTCGGCACCGACGACGAGGATGTTCTCGCCGAGCTTGACGCCGAGGTCGACCCGCTCCTGGTCGAGCGACTCGACCGCCTCGGGACCGTCGGCATGCACAGCCTCGAGCACCTTCTTGGCGAAACTCTGGAACTCGGTCGTCTTCGAGACCGGGTCGGTCTCGCTGCCGATGGCGACCATCGTGCCGACGCCGTCCTCGATCCGGTAGCCGACAAGGCCCTCGGTCGTCTCGCGGCCGGCGCGCTTCGCCGCCTGCGCCATTCCCTTCTCGCGCAGGAGCGTGCGGGCCGCCTCGAGGTCGCCGCCGGTCTCCTCGAGCGCCCGCTTGCAGTCCATCATCCCCGCGCCGGTCGCGTCGCGGAGCTGCTTGACGAGCGGAGCGTTGATCTCGCTCACGCCGTCTCCTCCTCCGTGGCCGTCTCGGCGGGAAGCGCCACGACGTCGGGAGCGACGATCTCTGGCTCCACGGCCTGCTCTTCGACGGTCGCTTCTCCCTGCGAGAGCACCTCGAGGGTGGGATCCTCCGCGACCGGCTCGGCGGCGGGCTCTTCAGCGGCGGGCTCTTCAGCGGCGGGCTCGTCGGAGACTGCCTCCGCCGACTCTGCGCCGTTGCCGTTCGAAGCCGCCATCTCCTTGACGGTCACCTTGCTCCGGCCGGCAGCGATTCCATCGGCGATCGCGCGCACGATCAGGCTGCACGAGCGGATCGCGTCGTCGTTGCCGGGGATGATGTAGTCGGCCTCGTCCGGGTCGCAGTTCGTGTCCACCAGCGCGATGATCGGCACGCCGAGCCGGCGCGCCTCTCGAACGGCGAGCTGCTCCTTCTTCAGGTCGACGATGAAGACGGCGTCGGGCTGCCGCTTCAGGTCGGCGACGCCGCCCAGATTCGACTCGAGCTTCTCGAGCTCGGCCAGGAGGGTGATCCGCTCCTTCGCCGGCAGCAGCTCGAGCTGGCCCTCGCTCTTAAGCCGCCGCAGTTCGTGCAGGTGCGCGATCCTGTCCGTGATCGTGCGCCAGTTGGTCAGCAGGCCGCCGAGCCAGCGGTTCGACACGTACGGCATGCCGACGCGCGCCGCCTCCTGGGCGACGGAGTCCTGCGCCTGCTTCTTCGTGCCGACGAAGAGGACCGTGCCGCCGCGCTCGGCGACGTTGCGGGCAAAGTCGTAGGCCTCCTCGAGCAGCTCGGAGGTCTGGGTCAGATCGATGATGTAGATGCCGCCGCGCTCCGTGAAGATGAAGCGCTTCATCTTCGGGTTCCAGCGGCGGGTCTGGTGGCCGAA
>JAWVCV010000311.1:0-18168 GCA_033858115.1 Gaiellaceae bacterium | reverse complement strand
CTCTCGCCCTGCACCTTGAGCGCGTAGGCGACGTTCTCGGCGGCGGTGCGATTCGGGAGCAGCTTGAAGTCCTGGAAGACGCAGCCGACGTTCCGGCGCAGCAGCGGCACCTTGGAGTGCTTGAGGCGCGTCAGATCGCGGCCGCCGACGAGGATCCGGCCGGAGCTCGGCTCGAGCTCCTTCAGCAGCAGGCGGATCATCGTCGACTTGCCGGAGCCGGACGCGCCGACCACGAACACGAACTCGCCCTTCTCGATCACGAACGAGACGTCGTTCAGGGCGACGACGTTGGGATCGTAGACCTTCGTCACCGTTTCGAACACGATCATCGTCCCCGCGATTGCGGGGTCGATCGGCACTCCGTTTGGAGACTCGGCGTCGATCGCCGGTGTTGTCACGTCTGTCTGCATGGGGTCAGTTACTGCGTCAGTCACCGGTGGGGGAAAAGCCGCGCCGCTCCGGGATCCGAGCATGAAGTCTAGCCTACGAGGCGGGTCAGACAGCCTTCCCAGCGGCCTTGGCGAGGAGGTATTCGCGGACGAAGCCGTCCAGATTGCCGTCCAGGACGCCCTGGGCGTTGCCGACTTCGTAGCCGGTTCGGAGGTCCTTCACGAGCTGGTAGGGCTGCAGCACGTAGCTCCGGATCTGACTTCCGAAGCCCGTATCCTGCGCGGCGCCGCGCTCCTTGGCGAGCTCGGCCTCCCGCTCCTCCTCCTGGAGCTCGACGAGCCTGGACTTGAGGATCCGCAGCGCCGTCTGCTTGTTCGACGTCTGCGAACGCTCGTTCTGGCACTGGACGACGATTCCCGACGGCAGATGCGTGATCCGGACCGCCGAGTCCGTCTTGTTCACGTGCTGTCCACCCGCGCCGGAGGCGCGATAGGTGTCGATGCGGAGGTCGTCTTCGTTGATCTCGACCGCCGCCTCGTCGGGGAGGAGCGGCGCGACCACGACCTGCGCGAACGCGGTGTGCCGGCGGTGGGCGCTGTCGAACGGGCTCAGCCGCACGAGCCGGTGCACGCCGCGCTCGGCCTTGAAGAGGCCGTAGGCGTTCTCCCCCTTGACGGTGACGGTTGCGGACTTGAGGCCCGCCTCCTCCCCCGGGCTCGCCTCGACGAGCTCGGCCTGGAAGCCCCGGTCGGCCGCCCAGCGGAGATACATCCGCAGCAGCATCTCGGCCCAGTCCTGCGCATCCGTGCCCCCTGCGCCGGCGTGGATCGAGACGACCGCGTCGCCGGTGTCGTACTCGCCGTCGAAGAGCGCGTCCTCCTGAAGCCGCTCGAGCTCGCGCCGAAGCGGCTGGAGCTGCGACTCGATGTCGGCCGAGAGCTCCGGCTCGAGCTCGAGCAGCTCGGCGGCGTCGTCGTGCTCGGCCTGCAGGCGCTCGTAGCGCTCGAGGCGCTTGGAGAGGCGGGAGTGCTCGGTGGAGACAGCGGTGGCGCGAGCCTGGTC
Source organism: Gaiellaceae bacterium (assembly GCA_033858115.1). GTDB lineage: Bacteria > Actinomycetota > Thermoleophilia > Gaiellales > Gaiellaceae > Gaiellasilicea. The sequence goes on along the minus strand of JAWVCV010000311.1, from coordinate 16,716 downwards.
GTCCCAGAAGCCGGGCTCTCCCAGCTCCTGCTCGAGCTCGGCGACGCGGGACGCTACGGCATCCGGGTCAAAGGTAATCACGAACCCAGGCAAGCTGGGCTCTGATCTCCTCGAGCTGCTGGTCGAGCGGGATCGCGGTCTCGGACACGGCTAGGTCCCGTGGCACTTCTTGAACTTCTTGCCGGAGCCGCACCAGCAGGGGTCGTTGCGGCCGACGTCCTTGTGCTGGTTGACCGCCGTCGCGGTCGCCGTCCCGCCCGCCTGCGGCGCAAACGAGGTCGCGACCGCCCCGCCGGCGCCGCCGGCCGCCGCGATCACGTCCGAGCCGGCAGCGGTCTCGTGCTGGTACTGCAAGGTCCCGTTGCCGCCCTGCTCCGGCGCGAGCTGCGGCGGCTCGTTGACCTCGACCTGGGCGTGGAAGAGCGTCAGCACAACCTCCTCGCGGATCGTGTGCCCGAGCTCCTCGAACATCGCGTGCCCCTCGCCGCGGTACTCGACGAGCGGGTCCTTCTGGGCCATCGCGCGCAGGTGAATCCCGTCGCGCAGGTAGTCCATCCAGTCGAGGTGCGAGCGCCAGCGCGAATCGACGACCTGGAGGATCACGTAGCGCTCGATCTCGCGCATCAGCTCCGGGCCGTACTCCTGCTCGCGCTCCGCGTAGGTCTCGAGCGCGTCGTCGACGAACTCCTCGATCAGCGCCTCGCGGTCGAGCTCGACCTCCTCGCGCAGCTCGTCCGCGGTGATGTCGGTGCCGTAGAGCGCCTGCATCTGCGCGACGAGCGCGGCGAGGTCCCACTCTTCGGCGAAATCGCCCTCGGTCGAGTTGGAGACGTTCTGCTCGACGACCTCGCGGATCCACTCGCGCACGTCCTCGGAGAGGTCGTCGCCGTCCAGCACACGGCGGCGCTGCTCGTAGATCACCTGGCGCTGCGTGTTCATCACGTCGTCGTACTTGAGGACGTTCTTGCGGGAGACGAAGTTCTGCTCCTCGACCTTCTTCTGCGCGTTCTCGATCTGGTTCGAGAGGATCTTGGCCTCCATGGGCTGGTCGTCCGGCAACTTGAAGCGCTCCATGATGTTCTTGATCCGGTCGCCGGCGAACAGGCGGACGAGGTCGTCCTCGCCGGAGAGGTAGAAGCGGGTCTCGCCGGGGTCGCCCTGGCGTCCCGAGCGGCCGCGCAGCTGGTTGTCGATCCGGCGTGACTCGTGCCGCTCGGTGGCGAGGACGTAGAGGCCGCCGAGGTCGACGACGCCTTCCCCGAGCTTGATGTCGACGCCGCGGCCGGCCATGTTCGTCGCGATCGTGACCGCGCCGGGCTGGCCGGCGTCCTTGATGATCTCGGACTCGCGCTCGTGCTCCTTCGCGTTCAGCACGTTGTGCGGGACGCCGCGGCGCTTCAGGAGCTCCGAGAGGTACTCGGACGTCTCGACGGCGATCGTGCCGACCAGGACGGGCTGCCCCAGTTCGTGGCGCTCCTTGATGTCCTCGATCACCGCGCCGAACTTGGCATCCTTCGTCTTGAAGATGAAATCGTTCTCGTCCCTGCGGGCGACCCCGACGTTGGTCGGGATCTCGACCACGTGCAGGTTGTAGATCTCGACGAACTCCTTCTCCTCCGTCTTCGCGGTACCGGTCATGCCGGCGAGCTTCTCGTAGAGGCGGAAGTAGTTCTGCAGCGTGATCGTCGCGAGGGTCTGGTTCTCCTCCTGGATCCGGACGCCCTCCTTGGCCTCGACCGCCTGATGGAGGCCGTCGCTCCAGCGGCGCCCCTCCATGATCCGGCCGGTGAACTCGTCGACGATCTTGACCTCGCCGTCCTCGATCACGTAGTCGACGTCCCGCTGGTACAGCGACTGAGCCTTCAGGGCCTGGATCAGGTGATTGACCAGCTGCACGTGGCGCGGGTCGTAGAGGTTCTCGATCCCGAGGGCGCTCTCGATCTTGTCGATCGCGGTCTGCGCGGGAGAGACGACCTTGTGCTTCTCGTCGTAGAGGTAGTCGGCGCCGGAGAGCTCCGTCTCGTCCTCGCCCTTGTCGCCCTTGCGCGTCGCGGGCGCGCCCGTCAGCGTCTTCACGATCCGGGCGAAGTCGTAGTACGTGGTCGCCGCCGTCTCCGGCTCGCCCGAGATGATCAGCGGCGTGCGCGCCTCGTCGATCAGGATCGAGTCGACCTCGTCGACGATCGCGTAGTCGTGGCCGCGCTGCACGAGGCCGTCCTTCGAGACGGCCATGTTGTCGCGGAGGTAGTCGAAGCCGAACTCCGAGTTCGTGCCGTAAGTGATGTCGGCCGCGTAAGCCTCGCGCCGCTCGAGGAAGGGCATCATGTTCTGGATCGCGCCGACGGTCATGCCGAGCCGCTCGTAGACGGGCCGGTTCCACTCCGCGTCGCGCTTGGCGAGGTAGTCGTTGACCGTGACGAGATGGACGCCGGTGCCCGGGATCGCGTTCAGGAACAGCGCCAGCGCGGCGACGAAGGTCTTGCCCTCACCGGTCTTCATCTCGGCGATGTCGCCCTCGTGCAGGACGATCCCGCCCATCATCTGGACGTCGAACATACGCTGCTGCGACTCCCGCCAGCGGGCCTCGCGGACCGCTGCGTAGGCCTCGAAGAGCAGCTCGTCGATCGACTCCCCGTTCGCGTGGCGCTCGCGCAGCCTGGCCGTCGTGCCCCGCAGCTCCTCGTCGGAGAGCTTCTGGAAGTCCGGCTCGAGCGAGGCGATGTAGTCCGCCTGCTGCGCGAGCCGCTTCATGCGGCGGCCCTCGCCGAGGCGAAGGACCTTCTCGAGCTTGCCGAAGTCAGCGGTGGGCATCGACGTAGGGTAGCCGTTGCGAACTTTCCTCACGGGCGCTTCACCGAGCCCTAACAGCGTGGTTGTAACGTCCGCTGCATGCAGCGCGTCCTCGTTTTCGCCCTCGCTCTCGCTCTCGTGCCCACCGCTCTTGCGACAAGTGCGCGAGAGCGACGGGTGGCAGGCCCGCTCTCGGCGGTGGCGCTCGCGGGCACAGAGGTCTCGTACTCGGATCAGTACCGCACTCGCTGCCATGAGATCCGACTCTGGAACGTCGCAGACAAGAGCGACCGGCGGCTCGCGAGCCACTGCTTCGCCAGCACGAGCACCGGGAGCGGGGTCGCGGCGGTCGCGGCCGTCGGAGGACGCGCGCTCTGGCTGACCTACATCGGCGGGAACATCCGCGAATGGTCGCTGTGGACGAAGGGCCGCGGAGCGGGCGCGAAGCGGATCGCGTTCCTCGCCGCGGACGTCGACGGCCCGGCGCCGATCCTCGTCGGGCACGCCTGGGAGAGCTCGCTCCCCTACGCAATCGGGCGCACCGTGATCGTGCTCGCGCCGAACGGGTCGCGGAGGTTCACCCTGACCGCGCCCGACCGCGTCGTCGCCCTCACCGCTCACTCGCGGGGCTATGCGGCGGTGCTCGCGAACGGACACGTGCTGACGATCTCGCCGGAAGGAAAGGTCCTGCGTGAGCTTCCGTTCGAGCCGGGCTTTGCCCAAGCCGCCGTCCTCGCCGCACCCGGTCTCCTCGTGAAGACGGCGGACGGGCTCGAGATCCGGAAGGGCGACGCGATCAGGCAGATCTCGCTGCCCCGCGGCGCGCGCTTCCTCGGTTACTCGGAGGGAATCGTCGCCTACGGGACGGGGCGGCAGCTCAGGCTGAGGCAGGTCACCGGCGACCGCGATTGGCTGTTGCGGACGCTCGCGCCCGGCTTCCAGGCCGAGCTCGGGCGCCGCGGGATCGCCTACGCCTCCGGGCGGACGCTCGGGTTCACGGCCTGGGCGTTGCTCGGCAGCGCTTCCTAGAGCAACGTCAGCTCGAGCTCCCACAGGCTGCCGTCGAGCCGCCGGGCGCTGATGACGCCGTCGCCGGCGATCAGCCGCTCGAGCGTCGGCAGACCGCCGAACGCCTGTGCCCCCTCGACCTCGAGCGTCCGCTCGCCACCGCGCCGCGTCAGCACGAGCTCGTCCCCGTCGACCTCCTCCTGGACGTCCACGACCTCGATCCGTCGCGCGGCGACGGCCCAGAGCCCGTCGGGCCGCCGCACCGCCTCCGCCCGGTACGGGGGCTGCACGGATGCCTCCAGCGCGTCCGCGAGCGGCTCGACGTCGAGGTCGTCGGTCTCGGCGAGGAGCGTGCCGTCCGGCAAGGCGACGAAGCGAGCCTCCGCGCCTGCGAGCTCGGGCGCCATAACCGTGGCCACGGCATCCCATTCGCGCTGGCGGTGCACCCCGTGGATGCCGACCTCGCCCCAGTGCGGACCAGGATCGTGAGGCGGCCGCTCCGTCAACCCGCCCTCGCGGGCAAGCCGCTCATGCAGCGGCTCACGCCGCCAGAACCCCATCAGGCCTGAGGTTCGATCAGCCCGTACGCGCCGGCACGCCGGCGGTAGACGACGTTCGTCCGCCCGGTGTCGACGTTGAGGAAGACGAAGAAGTCATGGCCGATCAGCTCCAGCTCGACCGCCGCTTCCTCCGGCGTCAGGGGCTGGAGGTCGAACTGCTTCGACTTCACGATCATCCGGTCGAGCTGCTCCCCGGAGAAGCTCGGCTCCTCCTGGGACGCGCCGTTCGCACGGCGACCCGTCTCGCGCCGGCTCCGCTTCTCGCGGTAGCGCTTGACCTGGCGCTCGAGCTTGTCGGAGATCAGGTCGATCGAGGTCTCGAAGGCGGCCGAGCTCTCGCGCACGCGCAGGGTCGATCCCTTCGTCCAGACGGTCGCCTCGGCGACGTGGTCGTTCGCGATCGAGGGATTCGTCTCGAGGGCGAGCTCGACCTCGACCTGCGTCGCCTCGGGCAGCTGCCGTTCGAGCTTGTCGAGCTTTTCCTCGGCGTAGCTCCGGACCGACTCGCTGACCTCGACGTTGCGGCCTTTGACCTCGAGTCGCATCGCTCCTCCTTCGTCCGGGAGACCTCAGGTTAACGGAGGCGAGGAAGCCGAGCGCGCAGTCCTCTGAATTGTCACAGCGTCAGCGAATGGCTCGCGCGAGCGTCACCACCTCCACTCTGCGCGCACCGCCGCGCCGAAGGGCGGACGCCGCGGCGCCGGCGGTCGCACCGCTCGCGTAGACGTCGTCGACGAGGCACACGCGCGGCGGCGAGGCCTGCGCCGGCGCGAACGCTCCCGCGACGTTCCGCCGCCGTTTCGCGAGGCCGAGCCCGCGCTGCCGCTCGACCCGCCGGGAACGGCGGAGCAGTACCTGGACCGGCAGCTCCCAGGCGCGACCGAGCTCCCGAGCGAGCGCCTCCGCCGGCCGGTGGCCGCGCTCGAGCGCTCGGTCGGCGTCCGCGGGAACGAACGCGAGCGCGGCGACGTCGGGCCGCGCGAGGGTCTCGACGACGAGCGAGGCTGCATCACGGGCGAGCCGGCGCTGCCCCCGCTCCTTCCAGGTGTGGACGAACCGCCGGGCGGGAGCGTCATAGAGGATCGCGGCTCGCGCAGTGGCGAACGCGATCCGGCGTCCGGCGCACTCCGCGCAGCGCCTGACCGGCCAGGCGCTGGGAGAGCCGCAGCGCTCGCACACCGGCGGCGCCAGCCGGATCAGGGAAGCGCGGCAACCTGCGCACAGCGCCGTTCCCGGCACGTCGCAAGCGGCACACCGTTGCGGCAGGAGAACGTCCAGGAGCACGTCTCCTACGGTAGGGGCCGTCCTGTCACGGGTGTGTCACCCGCGTGTGCCGATTACGTGTCGAGCGAGTATTGGCCGCGCTGCGGCAGCCCGCGGCCGGCCCGGAGACGGTTGTCGGCCTCGAGCAGCTGCGCCGGATCCCCGATGTCCGCCCACGACCCCGCGAAGGGATACCCGTAGACCGGCTCACGCTCGTGCAGCCAGGCGACGAAGCGCCCGGGCTGGTCCGGCGGGTTGCCCTCTGCGAGATAGCGGCTCACGAGCGGCACGTGCTCGCGGTGGTAGAGGTATGTCGCCGTAGCCACGAGCGTGCTCACGGGGGCGGTCGGCTTCTCCACGAAGCCGACGATGCGATCGGTGTCGTCGAGCTCGACCGAGCTGTACCGGGTCACGAGGTCGAGATCTCCCACATCGTGGACAGCGACGGCGCTTGCCACACCCTTGCCCCGCCAGAAGTCGACGAACTCGCGGAGCGAGTAGTCGAACAGGTTGTCCCCGGCGACAGCGAGCACGTCGTCGTCGATGCCTGCCTCGTTCAACGTGAACGCGATGTCGCCGATCGCACCGAGCCTGTCGTCGTTCGACCGGGTGCCGTCGTCGTGCACCTCGATCCCCTCGCGCTCCGCGGCCCAGGCCCGGAAGTCGTGCGCGAAGCGGCTGTTGGTGACGATGTGGATGCCGTCGACGTCCACGACCTCCCGGATCCGGTCGAGGATCCAGTCGACCATCGGCCGGCCGCCGACGGGCAGCAGGCACTTCGAGCGCTCGTCCGTCAGAGGTCGCAGCCGCGTCGCGTAGCCGCCGGCGAGGATGAGCGCCTTCACACCAGCCCCATCCCCGCCGGCAGCGCCGCGGCTAGGTCCCCTCGTCCCACGACGCCAGGTACTTCGCCTGCTCCTCGGTGAGCTGGTCGATCTCGACCCCCATGGTCGCGAGCTTGAGCCTGGCGATCTCGTTGTCGATCTCCTCCGGCACGCCGTAGACCTTCTTCTCGAGCGAGGCCGCGTTCTGGACGACGTACTCCGCCGAGAGGGCCTGGTTTGCGAAGGACATGTCCATCACCTGCGCGGGATGGCCCTCGGCGGCGGCGAGGTTCACGAGCCGCCCGTCGGCGATCAGATAGAGGCGACGGCCGTCGGCGAGGGTGAACTCCTCGACGAACTCACGGGCCTGACGCGTCTCTGACGCCAGCGCGCGCAGCGCGGGCAACTCGATCTCGACGTTGAAGTGGCCGGTGTTCGCGAGCAGCGCGCCGTCCTTCATCTGCTCCAGGTGCGCCCGCGCGATCACGCTCTTGTCCCCGGTGGCGGTGACGAAGATGTCGCCGATCTTCGCGGCTTCCAGCATCGGCATGACCATGAAGCCGTCCATGACGGCCTCCATCGCCTTCATCGGGTCGACCTCGGTGACGACCACGTGGGCACCCATGCCCTTGGCGCGCATCGCGACGCCGCGGCCGCACCAGCCATAGCCGGCGACGACGAACGTCCGCCCGGCGACGAGGACGTTCGTGGCCCGGATGATCCCGTCGATCGTCGACTGGCCGGTGCCGTAGCGGTTGTCGAACAGGTGCTTGGTCTTCGCCTCGTTGACGGCCACGACCGGGAAGCCGAGCTTGCCGTCGCGCTCGAGCGCCTTGAGCCGGATCACGCCCGTCGTCGTCTCCTCGGTTCCGGCGATCACGTCGCCGAGCTGCTCGCGGCGCGCGCTGTGGAGCACGCCGATCACGTCGGCGCCGTCGTCCATCGTGATGTGCGGCTTGTGGTCGACCGCCGCCTCGATGTGCTGGTAGTACGAGTCATTGTCCTCGCCCTTGATCGCAAACGTCGAGATCCCGTACTCCTCGACGAGCGCGGCGGCAACGTCGTCCTGCGTCGAGAGCGGGTTCGAGGCGCACAGGACGACGTCGGCGCCGCCGGCCTGGAGCGTCCGCATCAGGTTCGCGGTCTCGGTGGTCACGTGCAGGCACGCCGAGATGCGGTAGCCCGCGAGCGGCTGCTCGGCCTCGAACCGCTCCCGGATCGCGGCCAGCACCGGCATCTGCCGATCGGCCCATTCGATCCGGCGGACTCCCTCGGTGGCGAGAGCCAGATCCTTTACGTCATATCGCTTCGTGGTCGACATCCGTCCCCTTCGATCAGGCGGCCGCGATCAGCCGCTCATGCTTTCGCTGTTCCCATTCGACCCAGTCGGCGCCCGGTCCAGCAGAGTGCATCCAGGCATCGAGGGCCGTGCGAAGCGCGGGCTCGCGCCGGAGCCTGGCCGCGAAGGCGACCTCATCCAGCTCGATCCCGAACCGCTCGCGCAACAGCCGGAGGTCCCTCAGCTGCAGGAGCTCAGCGTCGCCGTAGACGCGGTAGCCGGCCCGAGTGCGCGTCGGCACGACCAGCCCGACCGTCTCCAGATACCGCAGCATCCGCGCCGACCAGCCCGTGTGGGCGGCGGCCTCGCCGATGGTGAGCGCCTGCATCGGGCGCAACCTTACCAGAAGGTTGTCAAGGTTCGGAGGTGCCCTCGCGGCCGTAGAGATCCTCGAGCCGGACGACGTCGTCGATCTGCGGCGTCGAGACCTCGAGGATCGTCGTGTCCTCGATCGCCGTCACGCGATGCACGGTGCCCGGGCGATAGCGGAACGCGGCGCCGGCGCCGATCACCTCCTCGTTCAGCAGGCGCGCGCCGGCGTCACCCAGCTCGAGCCTCACGCGCCCGGACTGGACGAGCCAGGACTCGTCCTTCTCGTTGTGGAACTGCAGGCTGAGCGCGCAGCCGGCCTTCACGAACAGCACCTTGCCGCAGTAGTCCTCGGACAGCGCCCAGATCAGCTCGTGGCCCCAGGGCTTCTCTACCTTCCGGACCGGGAAGGCCCAGGGGTCGAGCGAGTCGATGTTCGGGGAGTCGACGTCATTCACGAGAAGGTGACCGCGCCCGCGGCGATCGCCGCGCCGGCCGCGACGCGCAGGCCGTGATCGAGCATATTCCCGTCACCCACCTTGGCGCCAGGCCCGATGACGACGAGGTCACGCACCTCGCAGTCGGCGCCGAGCTCCGCGCGCTCGCCGACGATCGAGCCCGAGACAGTCGTGCGGGGCCCGACGACTGCGCCGGCGCCGATCACCGACGACTCGATCGCGGCGCCCTCGCCGATGGTGGCCCCCGCCCCGATCACGGCCAAGCTGCCGATCCGGGCTCCCGAGCCGATCGTCGCCCCGGCGCCGACGTACACAGGCGGCACGAGCCGCACGTCCGGGCTGACGTCGGCAGTCGGCGCGACGAGCGTGTAGTCGGCCCCGAGGTCGTCGCCGAGCTCGGTGACGAAGTTGCGTTCGAGCACGTCGCGGTGCGCCTGCAGGTAGGCCTCCGGCGTGCCGATGTCGAGCCAGTAGCCGGGCAGCGCCAACCCGTAGACCGACTGCTCCTCGACCAGGCGCGGGAAGACCTCCCGCTCGATCGAGACCGGCCGGCCCGCCGGAATCAGGTCGAGCACGTCGGGCTCCAGCACGTACATGCCGGCGTTGATCAGGTTCGTGTCGATCTCTTCGGGCCGTGGCTTCTCCAGGAAGCTGAGCACGCGACCGTCGCGGTGCAGGCGCACCAGCCCGTAGCGCGAGGGATCCTCCACCGGTGTGAGCAGGATCGTCGCGCGCGTCTTCCGATCCCGGTGGAACGTGAGCAGCGCGTCGAGGTCGGTCTCGCGCAACGAGTCGCCGTTCAGGGCGAAGAACGTCTCCTCGACACCCTCCGCGGCGAAGCGGATCGCGCCGCCGGTCCCGAGGGGCTCTTCCTCCACCCGGTACTCGAGCCGGAGCCCGCCGTAGCTCTCGCCGAAGTGCTCCTTGATCTGCTCCGGCAGATAGCCGCACGAGACGATCGCCCGGGTGACGCCGTAGCGCCGCAGGTGCTCGAAGGTGTAGGCCAGCTGCGGCCGGTCGACGAGCGGCAGCATGTCCTTGCGCGTCTGCTCGGTCAGCGGCCGCAGCCGGGTGCCGAGGCCGCCGACCAGGATGACCGCGGAGAGGCTCACGAGACGGAGCGGCCGATGCCCTCGTAGGTGAAGCCGGCCTCGCGCATCGCCACCGGATCGAGCATGTTGCGGCCGTCGATCAGCAGCGGGTTCCGCATTCGCGCCGCCGCCGCGCGCCAGTCGAGCTCGGCCAGCTGCGGCCACTCGGTCACGAGCACGGCCGCGTCGGCGCCCTCGAGCGCGGCCAGCGGCTCGGCGCAGATCGTCGCCCGCGGCAGCACGCTCTTCCCGTCCGCGACCGGATCCCACGCGCGAACCTCCGCACCCTCGGAGACGAGGCGCCCGGCGAGGACGAGGCTCGGGGCCTCGCGCGTGTCGTCGGTGTTCGGCTTGAACGCGAGCCCGAGCAGGGCGATCGTCTTCCCGCGCAGGGTTCCGAGGTGCCGCTGAAGCTTGCCGATCACACGCCGCTTCTGCAGCTCGTTCACCTCGATCACCGCGTTCAGGAGCTGGAAGTGATAGCCCGAGTTGGCGGCGAGCTGCTTGAGCGCGAGCGAGTCCTTCGGAAAGCAGCTGCCTCCGTAGCCGATTCCCGCCCGCAGGAAGGCCGGCCCGATCCGGCGGTCGAGCCCCACGCCCTCGGCGACCTGGACGACGTCCGCCCCCGTCGCCTCGCAGACGTTCGCGATCTCGTTGATGAAGCTGATCCGCGTCATCAAAGCCGCGTTGGCGGCAAGCTTGATCATCTCGGCGGAGGCGACGTCGCAGCGCACGACAGGCCCGTCGACGCCGCGGTGCAGTTCCTCGACGGCGTCCCCGTCGGCGGCGTCGAACGACCCGATCACGATCCGGTCGGGGTGCTGGAAGTCGTGGATGGCCGTCCCTTCGGCCGTGAACTCCGGATTCGACGCGTAGCCGACCCCGTCGAGCCCCCGATCGTCGAGCCGGTGGCGCACCCGCACGCCCGTGCCGACGGGGACGGTGCTCTTCATCACGAGCACCGCGCGACGGTCGAGGCCGGCGAGCTCGTCCACGACGGTCCACACCGCGGCGAGGTCGGCGTCGCCCGAGTAGGTCGGCGGAGTGCCCACTGCGACGTAGAGGAAGTCCGCGTCGGCGACGGCCTCGGCGACGTCGAGCGTGAACGTGAGCCGCTCGGCGTTGCGGCGCAGCAGGTCGTCGAGGCCGGGCTCGTAGATCGGCACCTCGCCCGCTCTCAGACGCTCGATTCGGTCGGCGAGCACGTCGCGCACGACGACCTCGTGGCCGAGCTCGGCCAGACACGCGCCGGTGACCAGACCGACGTAGCCCGCACCGAAGACAGCGACCCTGGACACGGCAGCGAGCCTACTTACTTGATGCTGGCCAACGGCTTGAGACCCTTCGCGATCGCCAGCATGGTCTCGTTCGACAGCTCGTCCAGCAGCGTGTTCACGACCCAGTAGCTCGCGCCGCCCTGGCGCAGCACGACCATGTGCAGCTTCGGCCCCGTGTAGTGGAGCTCGTAGCGCCGCCCGCCGATCGACCGAATGAAGTTGCGCTCCGCCAGCACCGGCGCGTCCTCCCAGTCGGTCATCTGGACACCCCAGTACCGCTGCGCGCCGGTGCGGTAGGTCAGCCTGATCGTCTTGTGCTTGCCCTCCGGGTCGATCCGGTACATGCGCACGGGCCGCTCGCGGTCGATCCACGAGCTGCGCTCGAGCACGGTCGGCACCATCACCTTGAACGGCATCTTCGGGGCCCGCTCGCGGAGGTAGGCGAGCGAGGCGTCGGCGCCCGGGGCGACGTTGGGCGGCTGCCGCTGCGGCGTCTTGTCCACGGGGGCCTCTGCGAGCGTGCCGTGGAAGGTCTGCCCGACGATCACCGTCAGCAGAGCGCCGTTCGAGAGCGCAGCGATCTCCCGGTTGACCGGGGCGACATCGTCGCTCCCGAAGAGCGTCGCCACCTTCTTGGCCGCCGCCTTCGCCCCCGGCTGCGACTTGTCGTACTGGATGCGGGTCTTGAAGTACTCCCAGTTCGGCGCGTTCGCGTTCTTGCCGTCGGGCGGGTAGACCATCTGGTACCCCCGCTGCGAGAGCAGATAGCTCGCGGTGCCGGCCGAGCCCGTGACGCCGTTTCCGTTCAGGACCGTGATCGTCGTCTCGCGAGGCGGGGGCGCCTTGTCGGCCTTCACCTTCGGCTTCTCGTTCAGCGCCACCTGAGTCGCCTTCTGCGGCGACTCGACGTCCGGGTGCGAGAACTCCTGCACCGCCTTCTGGATGTTCTCGGTCGGCGCGACGACGTCGAAGGCGGCCGTGTCCTCGAGTCCCTCGATCTTCGACTGGAAGAAGTGCCCCGGCGGCAGGGAGTAGGCAAAGAGCGCGTACTCGAGGATCGTGTTGCCGTCGAGCTCCGCATTGCCGCCGACGCCGACCTCTACGTTCCTCGTGATCGTCTTGATCACCTTCGGCAGGTCGAGCAGGCCGGTGCTCGACTTGACCTGGTCCTTGAACGCGCGCACGAAGAGCTGCTGCCGTGCGACGCGGTAGAGGTCGCTGTCGGTGTGCCGGTAGCGGACGAAGTCGAGCGCCTGGTAGCCGCCCAGCTTCTGGTAGCCGGGGAAGAGGTTGATCGTCGCGTAGCCGAAGTCGCCGCCGCGGTCGTTGAAGTAGCGCCTGTCGACGTCAAGCCAGACGCCCCCGATCGCGTCGACGAGCTGTCGGAAGCCGCGGAAGTTGACCGTGATCAGATAGTTGATCGGGAGGCCCGTGAGCTTGCGAACGGTCTCCAGCGTGCCCTTCGAGCCGCAATAGGCGTAGGCGTTATTGATGCGCGCGCCGAAGACGGACTTGCCGGGGCAGTGGATCTGGACGAAGAGGTCGCGCGGGAAGGACATCATCGAGATCGACTTGGTGTCGGGGTCGGCGCGCACGAGCATCACCGTGTCGGAGCGCGACTGCACGCCCTTCCCCTCGCCGGCGCGCTTGTCGTAGCCGATCACGAGAGCAGTCGCAGGGTGGCCGGGCAGCGCCACGTCGAGGCGCTTCGCGGCCACCTTCACGTCAGGCGTCGACGCGACGACGTCGGCGACGCTCTCGTGGAACCAGAGGTACGCCCCGCCGCCCGCCGAGCCGACCACGACGAGCAGCGCGACGAAGGCCCAGGCGAACATCGTGCGCACGGTGGCCCAGCCGGAGCGCGGCGGCGGCTCGGGCTGGCGGTAGATCGTGATCGGCGAGAGCGCTCCGGGAGGCAGCACCGGCCGCCCGTTGCCGTTCACGGTCGCCCCGCGGCCAATGCCTCTCTTCAACGTCGTCCGCATACGCAAGCCGCGGGCGAATCACCCGCGGAGAGGCCAGGATAGCCGCTGCCTAGGTCGTCGCGGCCCGCACAGAGGCGAGCGCGTTCGCGAAGAAGGCGTTCTCGTCGGGCGTGCCGACGGTGATCCGTAACGCTCCCGGGGCTCCGAAGCCGCCCATCGGCCGGACGATCGCGCCCTGCCGGAGCAACGCCTCGTAGAGCGGTCGTGCGTCGTCGCCGACCTCGACAAAGAGGAAGTTGGCCACGGCGGGCCCGGCCGGCTCGAACCCATGCTCGCGCAGCGTCCCGGCCAGCGCCTCGCGACCCTCATGGGTGAGCCGCCGGCGCTGCGCGAGCTCGCTCGACTGGTCCATGCTGGCGAGCGCGGCGACCTGTGCCTGCGTGCTCACGTCGAAGGCACGGCGGGTCTTCCCGATCCCGCCGATCACGTCAGCCGGCCCGACCCCGTAGCCGACCCGCAGCCCGGCGAGCCCGTAGATCTTCGAAAAGGTCCGCAGCACGAGCACGCGCCGGCCGGCCTTCAGATACTCCGCGACTCCGTCCGGGTAGTCCGGATGCTCGATGTACTCGAAGTACGCCTGATCCAGCACCGTCAGCACGTGCTCGGGAACGCGGTCGAAGTACGCATCGAGCTCGGCGCGGGACGTCATCGTCCCCGTCGGGTTGTTCGGCGTCGCGACGTAGACGAGCTTCGTGCGCGGGCCGATGGCGTCGAGGAGCGCGCCGAGGTCGTACTGGTTGTCGACTAGTGGCACCTGGCGGGGGACCGCGCCCAGCTTGAGCGTGTCGAGCACGTAGCTGATGAAGGACGGCCAGCCGGTCACGACCTCGTCTCCGGGATCGAGCGTCGCCAGCGAGAGGTGGCCGATGATCGCGTCGGCGCCGGCCGCGGTGATCACGTTCGCGGGATCGACGCCGTGGCGCTCGGCGAGCGCGTTCCGCAGATGGAAGGCGCCGCCGTCCGGGTAGCGGTTCAGCGTGTGCGAGCTTTGCTCCAGCGCCTCGAGCGCGGCCGGGAAGGGCTCCCACGGGCCCTCGTTCGACGCGAGCTTGACGACTCGCTCGAGGCCGAGCTCGCGCTGCAGCTCCTCCTCGGGCTTGCCCGGCTCGTACGGAACCAGGCCGTCCAGGGCGGCGCGCAGGACGCTCATGGTCGGATCAGCTCTCGCCGGCGGGCGGCGGCAGCTCGTCGTCCGAGCTCTTGCGCCGCCAGAACCAGAGCGCGCCGCCGATCGCGGCCAGCACCGTCGCGATCGCACCCTTGTTCGGGCGCTTCGATCCCTCGACCGTGCCCGGCAGCGCTTCGCGGGCCTTCTTCTTCAGCACCCGCTTGGCTGCGAGCCACGTCAGCCAGCCCATGACCGCGTTGCGTCTGTTCAGGATGCTCATGCGCGAGACCCTAACAACCTTGCGTCTCCGAGTGCGATGTGGGAGGCGCTCCGCGGTCTTGCCAGGCAAAAAGCGAACCGCCCCTCTGCGGCAAGGGGCGGCTCTGGGAGAAAAGGCGGGGCCGGCGGGCGGCACGACCCCTATGTTGGACTAACGCACGTCCTTGGCCATTGAGATGCCCCTCCTGGAAAAACCTTGCGCGGGAATTTTCAGCGCAGCTTCACCGTGACCGCCGCCCCGGCTGCGAATGGCGTCGCGAGGCGGTAGCTGGTCGTCGCCCGCGGCCTCACCGTGACCGTGAAGCGGCCGTCTGCGCGCGTTCTGATCGGCTGCACCCGCCGCCACGCGCCGCCGCGCGACTGCTGCTCCAGCCGCACGCCGCCGAGGCCGCGGACAAAGCCGGTCAGCCGGACCGGCCTGCTGGCCAGCGCGCGCCGCAGCGGCGGGTCGAGGCTGAGGACACGAACGGAGAACCACGTCGAGCGCAGGTCAAGCGCGCGGCGGAAGTCCTGCGAGAGCATCCGGCGCACGCCTGAAGGCTCCTTGATCGTGACCTCCGTGGCGCGGCCGGATGCCCCTCGCGCGACGACGAGGTCGCGCACCGCGCGGGCGCCGAGCTTGCGAGCCACCTGCGCCGGGGTCAGCGGGACGGGCCCCCACCGGTGGTATTTCGACAGCCGGTCGTAGGGATCGGGCACGGAGACGAGGTAGGGCAGCGGCGTCGAGTGCGGCCAGGCCTCGCCGACCGACACCGTCCTCCCGCCGGACGTCGAGTGGTAGAAGGTCGTCGCGACGCGCCCGTTCCAGAGGAGGACGCGGCCGGCCGTGGCGCCGATCGCGCGGTTCGTCGTCGCGGACTCGGCCTGGATGCCGCCGTACACCTGGCTGCGCGTGTCGGCATAGACGTCGAAGAGGGTGCCGGGCTTCAGCGTCGCAAGCGCATACGACCGAGCGACGACCGCCTGGGCCCTCAGCGCCTGGGGGTGCCAGTCGTCCGGCATCTCCCAGGGCACGACGCCGCGCAGATACCGGTCGAGCGGGAGCCGGTTGACGACCGTGAGCTTTCCGGCCCGGCGGTGCACGACGAGCGTCCCTCGGTAGGCGGACCCGTCGACGCGGAGCGGCGCCGCGCCGGGCTGGAAGCGCAGTGGCGACCGCAACCGGCTCAAGCGGGCGGCGACGAGGTGTTGCGGCCCCGGCTTCAGCCGCCTCGCCTTCCCGCGCCCGTCGACGACCCGGAACGGCCTGGCCGAGGAGATCGTGACGGACGGCTTTCCTTCGGCGAGCAGGACGCGGACGGGACGGGCCGGCAGCAGCCGTAGCTGCGTGCCGCGGTAGTAGTAGGCGAGGATGCGCTGGTAGCGCCAGCCCGCCTGGGCAAAGCCCTGCGCGCCGTACTGGCTCATCCCGACGCCGTGCCCCCAGCCCTGGCCGTCGATCAGAAAGAGGGTGCCGGCCGCCGCCGGGGCCGGGAGGCAGAGAGCAACCGTCAGGAGGAGCAGGAGCCGCCGCATCGAGCGGAGGAGGGTAGCCTCACGCGATGCCGGTCCGCAAGCTGCTCGTGGCCAATCGCGGCGAGATCGCGCTGCGGATCTTCCGCACCTGCGGCGAGCTCGGGATCGCGACGGTTGCAGTCGCCGCTCCCGACGACGCCGGCTCGCTCCACGCGCGCTCGGCCGGCGAGGTGGTCGAGATCGCGAGCTACCTTCACGCCGAGGAGCACATCCGCGCGGCCGCGCAGTCGGGCGCCGACGCGATCCATCCCGGCTACGGCTTCCTCGCCGAGAACGCCGACTTCGCGGAGGCGGTGGTCGCGGCGGGGCTGGCCTGGATCGGGCCGCCGGCCGACGCGCTTCGGCTCGGCGGCGACAAGCTGGCCGCGAAGCGCATCGCCGCCGAGGCCGGCGTGCCGGTCGTTCCGAGCGGCGAGCCCGCCGACCTCGGCTTTCCGCTCCTCGTCAAGGCGGCGGCGGGCGGGGGCGGCCGCGGCATGCGCGTCGTCCGCGGCCCGGACGAGCTCGAGGATGCCCTCGCGGCTGCCGGACGTGAAGCCGAGTCGGCGTTCGGCGACGGGACCGTCTTCTGCGAGCGCTACGTCGAGCGCCCCCGTCACGTCGAGATCCAGCTGCTCGCCGACTCCCACGGCACCGTCGTGTCGCTCGGGGAGCGGGACTGCTCCGTGCAGCGACGGCACCAGAAGGTGCTCGAGGAGTCCCCCTCCCCCGCGCTCGACCCCGAGCTGCGCGCGACGATGAGCGAGGCCGCGATCCGTTTCGCGCAGGCGATCGGCTACGTGAGCGCAGGCACTGCGGAGTTCATGCTCGACGGCCGCGACTTCTTCTTCCTCGAGCTGAACGGGCGGATCCAGGTCGAGCATCCGGTCACCGAGCTCGTCACCGGCGTCGATCTCGTGCGCGAGCAGCT
>JAWVCV010000310.1:0-2680 GCA_033858115.1 Gaiellaceae bacterium | reverse complement strand
TCGCCCTCCAGGTACTTCTCCATCAGCGCCTCGTCGGTCTGGACGACTTCGTCGAGCAGCTTCTCGCGGTACTCCTGGACGAGGCCCGAGAGCTCGTCCGGGATCGGCCCGGGCTCGGGCTCCTTGCCGCCCTCCGGGCTCGTGTACGCGCACATGTGCAGGACGTCGACGATCCCGGTCACCTCGTGCTCGGAGCCGATCGGCAGGTGGACGGCGACGCAGCGCGGGGACAGCTGCTCCTGCAGCTGTGTCAGCGCACGGAAGAAGTCGGCGCGCTCACGGTCGAGCATGTTGACGAAGAGGACGCGCGCGATCCCGAGCTCGTCGGCGCGCTTCCAGACGCGCGCGGTGCCGACCTCGACGCCCATGACGCCGCTGAGCACGAAGAGCCCGCCCTCGACGACGCGCAGCGCCGAGCGCGCCTCCCCCTGAAAGCTCGGGTCGCCGGGGACGTCGACGAGGTTCAGCTTCCGCCCCTGCCATTCGGCGTGCGTCAGCGAGAGCGAGATCGACATCTTGCGCTGCTGCTCGTCGTCGTCCCAGTCCGCGACGGTGGAGCCCGCGTCGATCGTCCCGAGCCGGTTTGTCTCGCCTGCCTGGAAGAGCAAGGCCTCGACGAGTGAGGTCTTGCCGGTGCCGCGATGGCCGACGACGGCGACGTTGCGGATCTTTCCAGGCTCGAAAGCAGGCATGCGCGGCTTCCTCCTCGGCTCTCCGGTGACGGAAGCCAATCGTAACCTGGTCCGGCTGCCAGGGTCTTCGCGCTAGGAGATCGGAGCGCGTGCGGCGCCGCCGAGGCGTGCCTTGAGGCGGAGGATCGCCTTCGTGTGCAGCTGCGAGACGCGCGACTCGGTCACGCCGAGCACCTCGCCGATCTCCCGCAGGGTCAGCTCCTCGTAGTAGTAGAGCGTGACGACGAGCTTCTCCCGCTCCGGCAGCCGGGCGATCGCCTCGCCGAGCGCCTCGCGCATCTCGGTCTGCGCGAGCGCCGACTGCGGCTCGGGGCCCTGGGTATCCTCGATCGTGTCGATCAGGGCGACCTGGTCTCCGCCGGCGGAGACGGTCCACAGCTCGTCGAGCGCAGCGATCGAGGAGCGCGAGATCTCGGTCAGGCTCGACCCCAGCTCGTCCTCGGTGATCCCGAGCTTGTCCGCGATCTCCTCGTCGTTCGGCGCGCGGTGCAGCTTCTTCTCGAGCTCGGCGATCGCCCGCTCGATGTCCCGGGCACGTGCGCGCACCGAGCGCGGCACCCAGTCGAGCGCGCGCAGCTCATCGATGATCGCGCCCTTGATCCGCGAGATCGCATAGGTCTCGAACTTGATCTCGCGGTCCGGGTCGTAGCGCTCGATCGCCCCGATCAGCCCAAGCAGGCCGTAGGAGACGAGATCCCCCTCATCCACGTGCGCCGGTAGGCCGCTGCCGAGCCGCCCGGCGACGAACTTGACCAGTGGCGCGTAGGTGAGGATCAGCCGGTCGCGGACCGCCCGGTCACGCGTCTTTTGGAACTCCTGCCAGAGCTCGCCTGTGTCGTCGACGTTCGCCACGGGGAGAGAATACGCCGCCTTAGCGCGATCTCTTGCTCAGCAGCCGGAGCGACATCATCGCCATCCAACACCCGAGGGCCGCCGACGCCAGCGCGACGACCCAGACGCCCGCCCTGGCCCCCGCCACCGCAATGAAGCCGAAGCCGAGCCCGAGGACGAGAAAGAGCATCCCGAGGGCGTGCCGCTGGGAGAGCATCCGGAGCAAGGCTACAATCCGCCCCGAACCCTAGGGGCGTAGCTCAGCTGGTAGAGCGGCGGTCTCCAAAACCGTAGGTCGCAGGTTCGAATCCTGTCGCCCCTGTTTTTGGCGCAAGATCGGAATCCGCGGGAGCGGATTCCGATCGCGCGAAGACCCCTGAAGGGTCGCTCGCTCCCGGGGGCTCACTCTGTCGAAGGTGTTGTGGATCGCGCAAAGACCCCTGAAGGGCCGCTTCGCTCCCGGGGCTCACTCTGTCGAAGGTGTTGTGGATCGCGCAAGACCCTGAAGGTCGCTTCGCTCCACTTTTGGCGCAAGATCGGAATCCGCGGGAACGGATTCCGGTGGCGCAAAGACCCCTGAAGGGCCGCTTCGCTCCCGGGTTCACTCCGTCAGAGGCTTATTCATGGGCGGAAGCCGTCGTTGTGCGTCGAATTGGTGCGCCATGGACGAACGGAGCTCGAGGGTCGCTCGTCGGTTCGAGTTACCGATGCTCGTCGCAGCGCTGCTCGTCATCCCCGTTATCGCCGTCGAGCAGTCCAATGCCGGCGAGCCGTGGCGGTCGATCGCCGGTGCATTGAACTGGGCGATCTGGGTCGCGTTCGCGGTCGAGCTGATCGTGATGCTCGTCGTCGTCCCCGACAAGTGGCGTTGGCTGCGCTCGCACCCGCTGGAGGTCGTGATCGTCCTGCTGACGCCTCCGTTTCTGCCCTCGAGCTTGCAGGCGCTCCGCGCGCTCCGTGTCCTTCGCCTGCTCCGTCTCCTCCGGCTTGCTCAACTCGCAAAGCGGACGTTCTCGCTAGACGGCCTTCGTTACGCCGCACTCCTCGCCGTGCTCGCAGCCGTGGCCGGCGGATACGCCTACTCGGCAGCCGAGACTGGGCGAGACTCGCAGCCGAGCGTCTGGGACGGCGTCTGGTGGGCGACGACGACGATGACG
>JAWVCV010000309.1:0-4563 GCA_033858115.1 Gaiellaceae bacterium | reverse complement strand
TCGGCGAGCTCGTCGGGATGGTGGCTGACCCCGTCCCTGCACGGCACGAACACCATCGCCGTCGGGATGCGGTCGGCGACGCACATCGTGTCGTGGGCGGCGCCGGAGTGCATCTGGATGTGCGGCTCGCCGGACGCGGCCGCGGCGGCGGCGAGCGCGCCGACGATCCGCGCGTCCATCGGCGTCGCGGCGACCCTCTGGCGCTCGACGTACTCCGCTCGCATGCCGCGCTGCCGAGCCGCCTCCTCGACGAATGCGGCGATGTCGCGCGCGACGCCGCGGTAGACGTCGTCCACCGGCCCGCGGATGTCGAGCGAGAATCGCACGCCGCTCGCGATCGCGTTGATCAGCCCCGGCTCGATGTCGATCTCGCCGACCGTGCCGACGGTCCCGTGGCCGGCCGTCTGTGCGAGCAGCTCGAGCTCCACGATCGCCTCGGCCAGTGGGAGGGTCGGATCGAGGCGGAGGTCCATCGGGGTCGCGCCCGCGTGGTCGCCGCGACCGTGGACGACGACGTCGGCGTGGACATAGCCCGCGATCGCGTTGACGATGCCGATGCGGTTGCCCGTGTCCTGGAGCACGCGTGCCTGCTCGATGTGCATCTCGATCCAGCCGGTGAGGTCGTCGAGCACGTGGCTGCACTCGCGCCACCGCGACGGCTCGTAGCCGGCGGCCTCGGCGTGATCCCAGAAGCTGCGCCCGTCGTCGAGCGAGCGGAACTTCTCGCGCAGGTCCTCTTCGGTCACCCGCTGCGCCACGATCCGGCTGCCGAGCAGCATCTGGCCGAAGCCAGAGCCCTCCTCCTCGAGGAACGAGATCAGCTGGAGCGGGAGCCCGAGCTCCGCGTTCAGGCGGCAGATCTCGAGCGCGGTGACGACGCCCATCGTGCCGTCGTACTTGCCGCCGTTGCGGTTCGAGTCGCAGTGCGAGCCGAGACCGAAGACGGGCTCGCCGCGCGGGCGGTTGCGGGCGACGAGCGTGCCGACCGGGTCCTCGTACACCTCGAAGCCAAGCGCCTCCAGCTCCCGCACGAAGTAGTCGAGCGTCCTCCGATAGGCGTCGGTGTAGGCGTACCGCCGGATCGCCTGGTCCGAGATCGTGTAGTCGCCGCCCGCCAGCGTCTCGATGTCGCGCTCGATGCGCTCCGCGCTCCGGCTACGCTCGATCGTTGCCATGGAAGACGACCCTACAACCGAAGAGTGGCCCCCTCCTAGAGCGCGTCTGCAAGGGATCCTCTGGGGTGTCGAGGGGCACCTGCTGCGCGGCGAGTACGGCCAGGCCGCCCGGGCGCTCGCGGACGCGTCCGGTCTGGGCGAGGACGAGCTCGTGGCGGGGCTGCGCCACCTCGCCGCGTCCGGCTGGCGGCTGGGAAACGCCGAACCGGAGCGCGCCCGGCGTCAGCTGGCCCACGCGCGTCGACGGCTGGCGCCGTTCCTCCCCGAGGCGCGTGAGGTCGAAGTTGCGCGGCTTCTCGACGCGGTCGTAGAGTCCTCGGATGGAAAGCTGGCGTAACCGCAAGACGCTGATCCTCAGCCGCTCCGACATGATGGGACTGCTGACGCCGTCGGAGTACAACGACTGCGTCGAGCACGCCTACCGCATGCACGGGCTCGGGCGGGTGTACATGGAGCCGAAGGGCCACATCGTCCTCGATCGCTACCAGGGCGAATGGGAGGTGATGCCGTCCTACATCGAGGAGCCCGAGGCCGCCGCCTGCAAGTGGGTCTCGATTCGCGAGGACAACGCGAAGTACGAGCTGCCGGCCGTCTTCTCGATCCTGATCTACACCCATCCCGAGACGGGCTTCCCGCTCGCGATCTGCGATGGCTCCTACCACACGCTCATGCGCACCGGCTCGTCGGCCGCGGTGTCGGCGAAGTGGCTGGCGCGCCCCGACTCGAAGATGCTCGCGATCTTCGGGACCGGCAGCGTCGGCCAGGGCGCCCTTGCGACCTGCGACGCCGTGTTCGAGTGGGACGAGGTGCGAATCTGGAGCCGGACGCAGGAGTCGGTCGACCGGTTCCTCGCGAGCGAGGCGCCGAAGTACGAGCACCTCCGGCTCGTCGGCACCACCGACGCCGAGACCGCCGCCCGCGGCGCCGACGTGATCGTCACCGGGACGCACGCCCGCAGCCCGCTCATCGATGACAGCTGGGTGTCGGCCGGCACGCACATCGCCGCCCTCGGCGCCGACCTGAAGGGCGAGCAGGAGCTCGACCCGCGTATCCTCCAGCGGGGGCGCGTGTTCGTCGACGACATCCGCCAGTGCCGCGAGGACGGCGAGATCAACGTTCCGCTCTCCGAGGGGCTGATCGCGGAGGAGGATCTCGCGGGCGAAATCGGCAAGGTGATCGCGGGGCTGCTCGAAGGACGCCAGTCCGACGATCAGGTCACCGTCTTCGACTCCACGGGGATCGCGCTCCAGGACTCCGCCACGGTCCCGCTCGAGTACGAGCGCGCGGTCGCGGCCGGGGTCGGAGTCGAGAAGAAGATGATCTCGACGTGATCGCCGTCGTCTTCGAGGCCGAGCTCTCGCGTCAGCAGGCGGACGACCTGGCGCACCTGATGGACGACGCGCGCCCGACCCGCCCGGCCGGCGTGGAGCTGGCGACGCTGCTCTACGAGGAGGGGACTGCCCGTCTGATCGCCTACTGGCGGGACGAAGAGACGCTCAACCGCTACCTCGCGGAGACGGCGGTGCCGCGCGGGCAGGAGCTGATGCGGCAGGTGGGCGCGGAGCCGACGATGCGGATCGTCGAGGTGCTCGACTTCGGTTGAGCCGTCAGGCTCGCGGCACGAGGGGCTGCCCGGCGAGCAGCCGCTCGAGGCCGCCCATGCCCCAGTGCGTCTCTCCGTCCTCGGTGAGCACGGACGGCACCCCCCGGACGCCGGCTGCTTCCGCCTCGGTGCGGATCTCGCGGATCCGCGCGAAGCGCTCCGCCGAGTAGGCCGCTGTCACGGCCCCGCCCGGGTCGAGACCTGCCCGCTCCGCCGCCCGTGCGAGCTCGTGATCGGTGGAGATGTCCTCTCCTTCGCAGAAGAACGCCTCGTAGAGCGCGTGCTTGAACGGGCGCAGCTGTCCCTGCTCGTCCGCCCACAGGCAGGCGGCGAGCTGGAGCGTCGAGCGCGGCTGGTAGCGGGGCAGGTGGATCTCGATCCCGAGGGCCTGGGCGCGGGCGTAGACGGTCTGCGTCCAGTCCTCCCGGAGATGGTTGCCGCGCACTTGGAGGAGCGCCTTCGGCGCCGGCCGGAGTTCGAACGGCAGCCATTCGACCTCGACCTCGCCGGCGTCCTCGGCCGCCTCGACGGCGCGCGACTCCATGTACGAGTACGGACAGACGACGTCGTAGTAGAAGCGGACGCTTTGCATACAGCACACACTTTATAGACTCGCCCGTGGGGTCAAAAAACACGGAAGGAGGCCGTCAATGGCGGAGGAATCGGGCTTCACGTTCGAGCCGGTGCTCGAGCAGGACGGGGTGCAGGTCTCGAAGAGTCCATGGGGGGCCGACGACGAGATCGGGCGGCTGAACTGGATCACGCCCGACACGAACCGCGCGATCCTCGAGCACCTCGACGGCGGCCACCTGTTCGATCTCAACGTCGAGTACTTCATCGGCATGCCGTCGTGGGTGGCCGCGGGTGACCCTCCGTACGGGATCTGGATGACGCACACGCCGCAGGGCTCGGTCAACGACAACCTCTCCGGCGTCGGCTCGCACGTCCACGAGAAGTACTCGTACTGCGGCGACTCGATCCACATGTACACCCACTGCGGCACCCACGTCGACACGCTCAATCACCTGGGCTTCTACGGGAAGTTCTGGAACGGGTGGACGGCGGACAAGGACCTCGGCAGCCGCCTCTGGAACAAGGGCGGCCTCGACAAGTACCCGCCGATCGTCGCGCGCGGCGTGCTGCTGGACGTCGCGGGGCTGCACGGCGTCGATTGCCTCCCCGACAGCTACGCGATCACGCCCGACGACCTGAAGAACGCCGCCCGGGAGCAGGGCGTCGAGATCCGGCCGAAGAGCGTGGTGCTCGTCCGCACCGGCGTCATGACCAAGTGGCCCGACTTCGACGGCTACCTCGTCAATCCGCCCGGGATCGGGCTGCCGGCCGCCAAGTACCTCTGCGAGGAGGCAGGCGCGATGTGCATCGCCGGAGACTCGATCGGGCTCGAGGTGCTGCCGTCGGAGGAGCCGGACGTCTTCCTGCCGGTGCACGCCTACATGTTCGCGACGGCGGGTGCGCAGATCATCGAGGTCGTGAACATGGAGGAGATCGCCGCGGAGAAGCAGTACGAGTTCGCGTTCCTCGGCTTCCCCCTCAAGCTGCGCGGCGCCACCGGTGCGCCGATGCCGTCCTACGCGGTGCCCCTGCGCGACTGAGCCTCAGCACTCGAAGCCGACCGCAGCCCGCGCGCGCTTCGCGGTCTCACGGGCACGCTCGAACGCGGAGAGCGACTGCACCATCGGAAAGAGCTCGCGCCTGCCGGCTTGCCGGCCGGCGCGAGCCAGGTGCTCGAACGAGGCGCTGGAAAGCCGGAAGAAGCGGTCGACG
>JAWVCV010000308.1:0-8319 GCA_033858115.1 Gaiellaceae bacterium | reverse complement strand
TCGTAGAGCGCGATCTGCCGCGCGACCTCGGCGTCGATGCCCTGGGCGACGAAGCGAAACGAGTTCATGTTCTTCAGCTCGCACCGGGTGCGGAGCTCGGAGGAGCCGCGCGGACGAACGGAGACGTTCGCGTCCACGCGCAGCGTCCCCTTCTCCATCTCCGCGTCCGAGATCCCGAGCTCGACGATCGTCTGCCGCAGTAGCTGGAGGAAGCGGCGCGCGTCCTCCGAGGAGTGGATGTCCGGCGCGGTCACGATCTCCACGAGCGGAGTGCCGCCGCGATTGAAGTCGACGAGCGAGTAGTCGGCGCCGCCGATGCGTCCGGTGCGGCCGCCGACGTGGGTCGTCTTCGCGGCGTCCTCCTCGAGATGCGCGCGGACGATCCCGATCTCGTGTTCGCCGTCCGCCGTTGGCACTAGCACTTTGCCGCCAGTGCAAGACGGTAGATCGTATTGAGAGATCTGATAGCCCTTCGGCAGATCCGGGTAGAAGTAGTTCTTCCGCGCGAAGACGGCGTGGGAGGCGATCTCGCAGTCCAGGGCGAGCCCGAGCTTGAGCGTCCACTCCAGCGCGCGCCGGTTCATCACCGGCAGCGCGCCCGGAAAGCCCAGGCAGACGGGGCAGGTCTGCGTGTTCTCGCCCCCGCCGAAGCCATTGGCGCAGCGGCAGAACATCTTCGTCCGCGTCTTCAGCTGGACGTGGATCTCGAGCCCGACGACCGGCTCCCATTCAGTGACGCTCATCGCAGTCTCTCTGGGACCGGGTCGAAGCCGACTGCGCGCTCGAGTGCGTGGCCGACCTTGAAGAGCGTGTTCTCCGCGAGCTGAGGGCCGATCAACTGCAGGCCCACCGGCAGCCCCTCGGAGAGGCCGCAGGGGATGTTCAGGCCCGGCAGGCCCGCCATGCAGGAGGGAATCGTCAGCAGGTCGGAGAGGTACATCGCGAGCGGGTCGCCGGTCTTCTCACCGAGCGCGAACGCGACTGTCGGCGCAGTCGGGGAGACCAGCACGTCGAACTGCTCGAAGGCCGCCGCATGCTCGCGGGCGATCACCGTCCGCACTTTCTGCGCCTGGCCGTAGTAGGCGTCGTAGTACCCGGCCGAGAGCGCGTAGGTGCCGAGCATGATCCGGCGCTTCGGCTCGTCGCCGAAGCCGGCGTCGCGCGTCCGCTCGACCATCTCGTAGTAGCCGTCGGCGCCGGCGCGGATCCCGTAGCGGACGCCGTCGTAGCGGGCGAGGTTGGAGGACGCCTCGGCCGGGGCGATCAGGTAGTAGCAGGCCAGGCCGTACTCGACCGAGCGGGGCAGCTCGCACTCCCCCACCTCGGCGCCCAGTTCGCGTGCGAGCTCGATCGCCTGCTGCACTGCCGCGGTGACACCGGGCTCGATCCCCTCCGCCTCGTTCAGCTCCTTCGGGACGCCGATCCGAACCCCCTTCAGGCTGTCGCCCTCGGGAAGCGCGACGGCAGGCACGTCGACCGTCGTCGAGTCGGCCGCGTCCCTGCCGGCGATGATCGAGTAGAGCCGCGCGCAGTCGCGGACGTTCTTGGCGACGGGGCCGACCTGATCGAGGCTGGAGGCGAAGGCGACGACCCCGTAGCGGCTGACGGTGCCGTAGGTCGGTCGCAGGCCGACATTGCCGCAGAGCGCGGACGGTTGCTTGATCGAGCCGCCGGTGTCCGACCCGAGGCCCCAGGGCGCCAGCCCCGCGGAGACCGCCGCCGCGGTGCCGCCGCCCGAGCCGCCCGGGACCCGATCGGGATCCCACGGGTTGCGAGTCGGGCCGTAGGCGGAGTTCTCGGTCGAGGACCCCATCGCGAACTCGTCCGTGTTGGTCTTGCCGATGACGGGCAGGCCGGCCTCCTTGCAGCGAGCCGCCACGGTCGCGTCGAACACCGGGACGTAGCCCTGGAGGATCTTGGAGCCCGCGGTCGTCTCGATCCCCTTCGTCGAGATCACGTCCTTGAGCGCGATCGGGACGCCGTCGCCCTCCGCGGCTTCCACGGTGCGGAGGTAGCAGTGCAGCTCGGGATCGCGCTCGGCGACCGCATCGAGGTAGGCGCGATGCAGCTCGGCGCCCGAGGCCTCTTTCCGCTCCAGCAGTCCGAGCGCTTCCTCGGCGGTCAAGCGCAGCGTGTCGATGGTCATGCGGTGGGCGGGACCTTGAACAGGTCCCCCTCGCGCTCGGGCGCGTTCGCGAAGACCTCGTCCAACGGCAGCGACGGCCTCGGCTCATCCTCGGCCCACGCGTTGACGACGGCGAGTGGGTGCGACGTCGGCGGCACGTCCGACAGGTCGAGCTCGCTCACCTTCGAGACGGCCTCCAGGATCGCGCTCAGCTCGCCCGTGAGCCGCTCGACCTCGTCGTCGGTCAGCTCGAGCCGCGCCAGCTTCGCGACGTGGAGGACTTCTTCGCGTGTGATTGCCATCCGTCCATCCTTCCAAAAGAGATCTTGGCGCGGGGAAAGCCCCGCCCTTCAGGGTCTTTCAGCAAAAAGGGAAGGGCCCCCTTGCGGGAGCCCTTCGCACAAGCTCGATTCCGAAAGAGGTGTTAGACCGCGGAGACGTTCGCCGCCTGGGCGCCCTTGGGCCCCTGGACGACCTCGAACTCCACGCGCTGACCCTCGGTCAACGACTTGTAGCCCTCCATCGTGATCGCGGAAAAGTGGACGAAGACGTCCTCGCCACCCTCACGCTCGATGAAGCCGTACCCCTTCTCGTTCGAGAACCACTTAACGGTGCCCTGAGCCAACTGGACTTCCTCCTTGCGATGAAGCGACGGCCCGGGCACCGAGCCGCCGACCTTGATAAAGCGCGCGAAACATAGCCTTATGCGGCGGGATGTGCAAGCGCACCCGTCCGGTAGCGCGCCGCGCGGACCGTGCTCCGCAGCAGCATCGCGATCGTCATCGGGCCGACGCCGCCCGGCACCGGCGTCAGGAGGCCTGCTCTTTCGGCCACCTCGGGCGCAACATCGCCCCTGATGCCGTCCTCCGTCCGCGTGATTCCGACGTCGATCACGGCTGCGCCCTCCTTCACCATCTCGGGCTGCACGACGCCGGGAACGCCCACGGCCGCGACCAGGATGTCGGCTCGGCAGGTCTCCGCAGCGAGGTCACGGGTGCGCGAGTGGCAGATGGTCACGGTGGCGTTGCGGTGCAGGAGCAGCAACGCGACCGGCTTGCCGACGATGTCACTCCGGCCGATCACCACTGCGTTCGCGCCCTGCAACTCGACGTCGTACGCGTCCAGCAGCTCGATCACGCCGAGCGGCGTCCCCGGCACGTGGCCGGGCGTCCCTGCGACGAGGAGCCCCGCATTGACCGGATGGAAGCCGTCGACGTCCTTGACCGGATCGACCGCGCGGATGATCCGGCCCTCGTCGATCTGCCCCGGAAGCGGCAGCTGCACGAGGATGCCGTCGATCGCGTCGTCCGCGTTCAGGTCGCCGACCAGGGTGAGCAGCTCCTGCTCGCTCGTCGCGTCCTGCAGGCGGATGTCGCGGGCGTCGATGCCGACCTCGATCGTGGCCTTGTGCTTCATGCGGATGTAGACGTCGGAGGCGGGATCGTCGCCCACGAGCACGGTCGCGAGCCCGATCGGCCGCGGGAATGCGGCCACCTCGCGGGCGACCTCCGCGCGGATCCGCGCGGCCAGTGCCTTCCCGTCCATGAGCGTGGCTGCCATCGTCGCGCCCCACGATAAATAAGCTCTCGGCCATGAAGCTGCGGAAATGGCCGCGCCGGAACGACGCGGAGTCGATCGGCGTGCGCCGCGAGGCGATCCGCGACACCGTCGGCGACGCACCGCTCGCACACGACGACGAGGCTTGGACGAGAGCGCAGGAGTCGCACACCGGCGTCGTGGTGATCCCGGTCTCCGTCGTCGGACCGCTCGTCGTCGAGCTCGGCGCCTACGAGCTCGAGGAGCCCGCCGGAGCGCTGCGGGAGAGCGGTCGGTCGCAGGAGGAGGTGCTCGTCCCACTCGCGCACACAGAAGGCGGGCTCTCCGCGTCCATGTCGCGCGGGATGAAGGCGGCCGCCACGTCCGGCGGCTTTCGAACGTACGTCGTGCAAGACAGAATGACACGTGCATCGTGCTTTATCTGCAAGACGACAGAGGATGCTGTTAATCTCGCAAGATGGCTGGAGGCCTCGGTCGGCGACCTGCGCAGCTTCCTCGCCGCGCTCGACGACCCGTCGCTCTCCAAGCGGGCGAAGCTGCGCGAGGTGAAGACGCACGTCGTTGGCCCCATGTGCCACGTCCTCTGGGCCTGGACGACGGGAGACGCCTGCGGGCCGAACATGATGACCCGCAACAGCTATGCGCTGAACATGGGCTATGTGATGCAACAGGCGCCGGTCAAGCCCGAGCGCGCGATCCTCGAGGCGAACATGGGCGGCGACAAGAAGCCCTCCTTCGAGTTCTTCCAGTCCGGCCACGGCAAGACGGTGCTGGCGGAGGCGACGCTCGACGCCGAGACGGTGCGGCGCGTGCTCCGGACGACGGTGGACGACCTGCTCGAGCTCTCGTGGGCCGGGACGCACGGGGCGGTCGCGTCCGGCATGCAGTCGGTCGCGTTCACGCCGGCGTCGGCGATCGCGGCGCTCTTCGCCTGCACGGGCCAGGACCTGGGCATGGTCGGCACGAGCTCGATGGCGCACGGCACGGCGCGCCGCACCGAGGACGGAGGCCTCCAGGCCACGATCCGGTTTCCCGGGCTCGAGGTGGGCACCGTTGGCGGCGGCACCACCCTCCCCTACGCGCGCTCCTGGCTCGCGCTGATGGACTGCGCAGGCAGCGGCAAGGTGTACCGCTTCGCCCAGATCGTCGCGGCGGCGGCCCTCGCGCTCGAGATCTCCGCCTCCGCCGCGATGGCGACCGCAGGCTCGGAGAACTTCTTCAAGGCGCACCACGAGCGCGGAGGCCTGCGCTGAACGGCGATAAGCTGCGCCCATGACCGTCGAGCCGCTCGAGGAGCCGATCAACGCAGAGGCGACCTACGAGCCGCTGATCGAGGCGGAACGCCAGGCCGCGGCCGACGCGGCCCATGACAACAAGGGTCGCGGCGTCCTCCGCTTCTACGAGCTGGCGAAAAAGCAGGAGTGGCAGGTGCGGGACATGGCGTGGGGCGAGATCCCGCCGATCCCCGAGACGCGGGCAGGAGCGTCGGACGAGAAGAAGGAGCGGCGCCGCGCCGTCTGGCGCTCGGTGATCACGCAGCAGCTGCAGGCCGACGAGCTCGCCGTCTCGATGGCCGGCCAGCTCCTCAACCTGGCGCCGCACCACGAGGCGAAGCTCTACTACTCGACGATGGTGCAGGACGAGGCGCGCCACGTCGAGGCGTGGCTGAAGCTCGCCAACGAGGCCGGCGGCGTCGCCGAGCGCGACCCCCACCTCGACGAGCTCGCGAAGATGACGCTCGAGGCGGAGACGCTCGAGGAGAAGGTCTTCCAGATGCAGGTCTTCTTCGAGCGGTTGATCATCCCGCGCTTCCGCCTGATCGCCCGCTCCTCTCGGGGCACGCTGCTGGAAGACCTCTGCAACCGGCTGACGATCGACGATGGGATCCACCACAGCGCCGGCGTCGCCTACGAGCGTGTCCTGATGGAGGACGCCTCCAAGCAGACCAAGGACCGGCTCGTGAAAGCCGCCAATCGGCTCCTGCCGATCTTCGTCGAGCACGCACTCTGGCGGCCGAAGGAGCGGGCGTGGATCGGCAACGTCATGCGCGAGACCGACATCAGGCGGCTCCAGGAGGACGTGCAGGACGGGATCCGGATGGCCTCGAGCCTGGGCCTCGACGTCTCGGACATTCAGCTGCCGTTCGCCGCCTAGACCGGATCCCGCCCCATCACGACCCCGCCTGCTTCGGCTGCGGCGACCACGAGCTCGGCCTGCGGATGGCGCTGCCGGAGGACGAGGGCGCCGCGAGCTACGAGTCGGGGGTGACGTTCGGCGTCCACCACCAGGGCGGGCCGGGAATCGCCCACGGCGGCATCGTCGGCGCAGCGCTCGACGAGGCCTGCGGCCTGCTCGCAACCTGGCATCGGTTCCCGACGGTGACTGCCCGCATCGCCATTCGCTACCGCCGTCCGGCGCCGATCAACCGGCCGCTCCGCGTCACGGCGCTCGTGACGTCGGACCGCGGTCGCCGGATCGAGATCTCGGCGGAGCTACGGGAGGGTGACGACGTTCTCGCCGAGGCCGACGGCACCTTCCTCCACGTCCCGCTCGAGCACTTCCTCGCGACGCCGGAGGGCCGAGCCGCCGGTGAGGCGTGGGCGAAGCGGCTCGGGACTTAGTGTTGAAACAACACTAAGTCTGCCGGAGCGCGAGCCCGGTCAGGATCTCCCGCACGACCCGCTCGGCCACGAGTGCCGTCACGTCGGCCGAGCCGATCGCGGTCGGCAGCACCTCGACGACGTCGGCGCCGACAAGCCGCGCCTGCGCCGCAATCGCCCGGCACGCGCGCAGGAGGTCAGCGGAGCTCATCCCGCCCGGCTCGGGTGTGCCGGTGCCCGGCGCGAAGGCGGGATCGAGCACGTCGACGTCCACGGTCAGGAAGGTCGGGCCGCCGCCGACGACGGCCAGCGCGCGTTCCACAACCGCGTCGATGCCGAGCTCCCGGACGTCGTGCATGAAGATGGACGTGATCCCCTGCTCGGCCTGCCAGCCGAACTCGTCCGGTCCCGGCCAGTAGCCGCGCAGGCCGATCTGGACGTAACGCGTCGGGTCGACGTGCCCCTGCTCCACGAGCCGGAACATCGGCGTGCCGTGCGAGCGCTCGACGGAGAAGACCTCCCGGCCGGTGTCGGTGTGCGTGTCGAAGTGGACAAGCCCAACCGGGCCCAGGCGCGACGCGACCGCGCGCACGTTCGGCTCCGAGATGGAGTGGTCGCCGCCGAGGACCACCGGAAGCGCGCCGGCGTCGACCACCTCGCCGACGAGAGCCTCGATCGACGCATGGGTGCGCTCGGCGTCCGCGGGCAGCACGGCCGCGTCGCCGAAATCGACCACGTTCAACTCCGCGAAGGCGTCGACGCCCGCCTCGAGATGCGCGCCCGGCGGGCACCCGGCAGCCCGGATCGCGCGCGGCCCGAGGCGGGTTCCGGGCCGGTCGGAGACGAGGTCGTCCGTCGGAGCGCCGACGATCGCGACGTCGACGCCGGCGAGCTCGGCCGCGCTCTGCGTGTACGGCATGCCGCCGAACGTCAGCAGGCCCGCGTAGTCGGGCTTGTCCAGCAGTCCCAGCCGACGCCAGCGCTCGAGCGGGTCGATCACCGGTCGATCATATGGAGCCGGGAGGAGCTAACGTCCGCGCCGATGCCGTTCCTACGAGGCTTCGTCCGGCTGGTCAGGCGGCTCGCGCTCGCCGGCGCGGCTGGCGCGGCCGCCATCGGTCTCGTCCTCGCGCGCGACGGGCTCTCGGGCCTCGAGGCCGTTCTCGTCGCGGTACTGCTCGCGCCGGCGGCAATCTTGCTCCTCTTCGCCCAGGGCATCACGGAGCTCGCCGCGCTGCCGGACCGGCTGCGGCGCATCCCCGGCGAGGGTCAAGAGCGCCTCGCAGAGCTGTCGCGCCTGGCGGGCCAGGCGCGCACGACGCGGGCACGAGGCGTGCCGCTCGTGCTGTGGCGCCTGCGCGGCACCGTCGGCTCAGTGGGCGACGTCGCGGGAGTCGCGTTGCCACTGCGAGTGCTCACCCCGGGCTTCTTTGCCTTGGCGGGTTTCGCGGCCATCGTCTGCGTGGGCCTCGCCGGGGCCGGCCTGATCGCGGTGCTCGCACTCGCGCTCGCGTAGCCGGTTTACTACCGCCGCTGGCGGAGAGGTGCCCAGGATGGCGGCTCGCCACCGGCGGATCTGGGATGGCTTTCTCGACGTCGGGCTCTGGCTGCTCTTCTTCGCTCTGCTCGTCCCCGCCGGCCTCGTCGGCTATGCGATCGGCACGCACAGAGAGGACAAGTCGGGGTCGCCCGCGGCCGCGGCGCCGTCGACGATCAAGCCCGCGCCCGCCTTCTCCGCCGACGAGCTGACGCGCGAGCCGAAGGACGCCTGGCTGACGAACGGCGGCTCGCTCCTGAACCAGCGCTATTCGCCGCTCGACCAGATCGACACAGGGAACGTCAAGAACCTGAAGGGCGTCTGGCTGACGAACCTCAAGGGCTCGGGCGTGGCCGCGAAGTACTCCGCGGAAGGACAGCCGATCGTCTACGAAGGCGTCATCTACGTCCCGACCGGCGAGGACGACGTCTTCGCGGTGAGCGTCGAGACGGGCGAGATCCTCTGGGAGTACCACGCGAACCTCGAGCAGACGATCAACA
>JAWVCV010000307.1:0-2736 GCA_033858115.1 Gaiellaceae bacterium | reverse complement strand
GGGACGCCGAGCGCCTGCGAGAGATCGCGAACCGACACGCCCGACGGGACGGTCGCCGGCCCGGTGGGCGGCGCGACTTCCTGCTTCTCGCGCTTCGGCATCGCGTCGGTGCGGCCGCGGGACTGGCGCGGGTTGGGGCGGTTGTTGCCGCCCTCGATGACGACGCGGCGCTTCCGTCCGGGCGCGCCCTGGCGGGGCCGGATCGGGCGGTTGGGCTTGTTGGGCTGGTCTGGCATCAGCGTTCAGTGTAGAGGCGCGAGAGCGCCTGATCGATTGCGAGGTTCTGCCGGAGGACGCGACTGAAGGCCCGCCGGTCGACAGCCCGCTCGAAGCAGGCGAGCCGCCGGCACGTGTACGCGCCGCGGCCCGGCTCCGTCCGCCCCGCCACGAGCTTCCCCGCTCGCGCTGCGAAGCGCACGAGCTCCTGCTGCGGCGCCTTGCGCCCGCAGCCCGCGCACGTTCGCTCCGGCACGTTCACGACGCAGGAGTCTCGGCCTCCTCGGGCTCCTCGGGCGCGACTTCCACGCTGGGCTCCTCCACCGCGGCGACGGCCTCGAGCGTCTCCGCCTCCGCGGGGGTCGCAACCTCCTCGACCGCCTCGGCCGGGACGGTCTGCGCGGGCTCCGTGCCGACCAGTGCCTGGTGGGCCGGGACGCCGCAGTAGCGCGTGTTCGGCAGCGCCGCATTCGGGCAGCGCTTGCCGTTCGAGAGGATTGCGCCGCAGCGGCCGGAGTAGTCGCCCTCGCCGCCTTCGCCGTCGCCGGCGAACGCCGCCTGGGCTTCGGCCTGGGCGAACTCCTCGTCGGACTGGATGTCCACCTTCCAGCCGGTCAGGCGCGCGGCGAGGCGGGCGTTCAGCCCCTCCTTGCCGATCGCGAGAGCGAGCTGGTCGTTGGGGACGACGACGGTGGCTTCCTTGGTCTCGTCGTCGATGTAGACCTCGCGCACGCGTGCGGGCGAGAGCGCCTTCGCGACGAAGCGTGCGGGCTCGTTGTTCCACGGGATGATGTCGATCTTCTCGCCGCGCAGCTCGGAGACGACCATGCGCACGCGCGAGCCGCGCGGGCCGACGCAGGCACCGACGGGGTCGACGCCCTGGGCGTGCGACTCGACCGCGATCTTGGCGCGGTAGCCGGGCTCGCGGGCGACGCCGCGGATCTCGACGAGGCCGTCGGCGATCTCGGGCACCTCGAGCTCGAAGAGCGTCTTGATCAGCTCCGGATCGCGCCGCGAGAGGATCACCTGCGGTCCCTTCGTGCCGGAGCGCACCTCGGTGATCACGGCCTTGATCCGGGAGCCCTGCTCGTAGCGCTCGCCGTCGACCTGCTCGGAGCGCGGGAGGAGCGCCTCGACCTTGCCGAGGTCGACGAGGACGTTGTTGCGGTCGCCGGCCTGCTGGACGATGCCGGTGACGACCTGGCCCTGCTTGTCGATGTACTCCTCGTACATCATCGCCCGCTCGGCCTCGCGGATGCGCTGCTGGATCACCTGCTTGGCGGTCATGGCGGCGATGCGGCCGAAGTCGTGCGGCGTGACGTCGGCGCGGACGATCTGCTCCTCGGGAACCTGGTCCCAGTCGAGCTCGAGCTCGTCCTGGTTGATCAGCGTGTGCTGCTTCTCGCCGGTCTCTTCCTCGAGCCGCTCGAGCTCGTCGATCTTCGCTTCCATCGCCTCGTCGAGCAGGCGCTCCTCGAGGTCGCCGGGGATCTCGATCGAGAAGACGCGGAACTCACCCTCGTCGTCGAGCTCCACGATGGCGTGACGCGAGGCGCCCGCGGTCTTCTTGTAGGCGGCGAGCAGCGCGTCCTCAAGGGCCTGGACGACGGTGTTCTCCTCGATCCCCTTCTCGCGTTCCAAGCCACGAATGTGCTCGATGATCTCCTGCGACATCTCTCCTACCCCTCTTCAGCTTCTGTGTAGACCAGGTTGCCCCGGACGACCTGGTCGTACGGGATCTCGACGGTGTCGTCCCCACTCCGAACGACGACGGATTGCTCGCCGGCGCTGAGGATCTCGCCCGTGAGGCGCTTGCGCTCCGGCGTCCGGAGCCTGACCTGCCGGCCGACTGCGTTGCGGAAATGCGCTGCCTTGCGGAGCGGGCGCTCGATCCCCGGCGAGGAGACGTCGATCGCGTACTCGCGCAGGTATTCGCGCAGAACGTCGGTGACGCGCGTGCACAGAGCATGGTCCACGCCCTGCGCGTGATCGACGAAGACGGTGAAGCGATCGGGCCCTGCGAGCTCGACGGCCAACACCTCGACGCCGGGCAATGCCGTTTCCACGTCCCGTTCGATCTGCTTCTGCAGTGTCTGCTCCTTCTCGTGCGTCGCGCTCAAAATCCGGTCTCCTCAACAAAAATGGGCGCCACGCGCCCATTTCGTCCAGCAGGTGAAAATGGTGGAGGAAGTGTAGCAAGCGATAGGCCGTTCGGCCTATCGCGCTCAGCGCTCGAGGACGATCGTCACCGGCCCGTCGTTGACGAGCTCGACCGCCATCCGAGCCCCGAAGACGCCCTGCCCCACCGGGATCCCGAGCTCGCGCAGCGCGGCGCAGAAGCGCTCGTAGAGCGGCTCGGCCTGCTCCGGCGCCGCCGCGTCCGCGAAGCTCGGTCGATTTCCCTTTCCCGTGTTCGCGATCAGCGTGAACTGGCTGACGACGAGGGCCTCCCCGCCCGTCTCGAGCAACGAACGGTCGAACCTGCCCTCGTCGTTCTCGAACACGCGCAGGCGCGCGATT